>NZ_JAIUDG010000010.1:0-248146 GCF_020179875.1 Paenibacillus sp. alder61 | reverse complement strand
AGGTATCTTTGTATTCAAGGAGACCTCCTTTCGTATGTATCTGTACAATTCTACGATAACTGGGGTCTCCTTTTTTTGTAAATTATTCTTCTTACTTGTTATGTCATTTTTTTTGCAAGATTGCTGATTCTAACGGAAATAATAGCGCCTATTTGTCGACTTTCCCGCCCGAATGGCCTCACTTCAAGGAAATAGCAGCTACTACGTCCGTTAGAATTCGCAATTGCCTCCAATGGACGAAATAGCGGCTATGGCTTCCGTTAGAAAAATTTCGAGCTGAGCCAAACTATTTTACGTCATCACCAATGAGCCGGATTCGACGAAATCGGGGCGGAAAGCAGGCGTCCGCCGGAATCAAACGTCCCGCCCTTCGAAGACGGCGTCTCAGGATACCGGACTTCCCAACTGCCCCCCCGGGCCCGGCCTTCTTTTTTTTCGGAGACGCGCATACCCTGTATTGAAGGCACCCATGGACAGGGCAGGGGGGATGAAGGTGCGGTTCAGAAGGGGATGGCGTTACCGGAGGGTGAGAAGATGGGGCAGCGGGCGGAGCCGGAGGCCGATCAGCCGGCGAAAACTGTGGCTTATCGCAGGCGTGGTGGTGATCGTTGTCTTCTTTCAGTTTATTGGATATGTGGAACGCCATATGCGGGAACCGATTATGCATTTGGCCAAAATCCGCGTGAAGCAGATCGCCACGGAATCCATCAATGAGGCGATTACGGCGCAGGTGGCGAATGAGGAGCATGTCGGCAATCTGATCGACTGGAAAACGGACGGAGCGGGCAAAGTCTCGGGCTTCATGCTGAACTATTCGGCCCATATGCGGATCACGTCGGACACGATTCATACCGTCCGGAACACGCTGGACGAGGTGGCCCGCCTCTCGGAGCATATTCCGCTCGGCCAGGCGCTGGGCAGTCCGATCCTGGCCTCGTTCGGGCCGAGCATCCCGATCAAGATCGAACCCAAAGGCGATGTGAAAGTCGATTTGAACACCCGTCGGCAGGACGCGGGGATTAATAATATCCTGGTGGAAGTTTATTTGCGGGTACGTACGGAATTGGCCGTGGTTGTGCCCTTCGATATGGAACCGCAGGCGGTGGAGACGGAAATTCCGGTTTCCTATCTTCTGGTGGTGGGCGAAGTTCCGATGTATTACTACGATAGCAAAGGGAATCCGGTCGGCGATCAGGGGGGAGCCCCGAGTATCGCGCTGCCGTCTCAGCCCGGAAAGTCGGGAACAGACGGAACGGGTCCAGAGGCGGATGGCGGTTCGCCGGGCGGGGGCGGAAGCGGCAATGGAGATGAGGGCCATGGCGAAGGCGGAGCGGCCGGAGCCGGCAACGGAAACGGAAACGGAGGTCGGGAACTCGACCCGCAAACCGGCGATTCGCAGACAGACGCCGGCCCGAAGGGAGAGAGGGGAGGCGGAGAGTCCTCTACGGAACAACCGTGAACGATTTGAACAACGGGCAGTACCGATTAAAAGGGCGCCGCAGATCCTAACCTCCGCAGGCGCCCATTTTCGTGATTTTATCGCTATTTTCGCTTGCGATCCGCCCTTTCCCACTGTACCAGGAGCGGGTAGGGGTTAAACGCCCACTCGGCCGTCCCGGTGTCCCGGTAAACGCCGTAGTGGAGATGCGGCGGAAACCGCCCTTGTGTGCCGGGGGGGCCGTAGCCACTGCTGCCGACCCATCCGATCGTTTTTCCGGGCTCGATCGGGTCGCCCACTTCGATATTTTTTTCATAGCCTTGAAGGTGCGCGTAATAGTGATACCGGTTGTTCAGATCCCGAATGCCGATGCGCCAGCCGCCATAAGGATTCCACCCCTTGGTCTCCACAATCCCGTAGCAGACGCTGCGGACCGGAACGCCGTAAGAGGCGAACAGGTCGGTCCCCTCATGGATCCGCACCCCGCCCCAACCACGACGATCCCCATAAGTGTCGCGATAAGTATAGTTTGCTTTTACCGGTAACGGGAATGCCGTATCCGAGAGGTTCACCCGGCCGAAGGTATTGTAAATTTTGGCGAACTGGCGGATGCGTGTCACGGAGGAGTCGTTTTGGTAGTATCGCCATAAGGCGATCCGAATGTCGTCTTCTTCATATCCGAAATGGTTTAAATAGACCGCCATCGTGAACAGGGCGTCCCTGTCGTTTTCGGGGCTTGCCTTGCCGTCGGCCGTGGCGTCCTTGCCGATCCCGCCGAACAGTTGAATCGTGGCCGGATTCGTGTCGGTCGTGTTGGGATTTAACGGTCCGGCCCAGAACGCTTCCTTGAAGCGAATTCCGACCAGTTTATTTTTCGGCGGGGCTTGTTCTTTTTTGCGTGGAGTTATCGTCCGTTCATATTGATCGATCGCAGCGAGCCAATACCAAGGGACATGTGTCAGCATCGCGATCTCCCGGTATAAGCTGAACCTCAGCTCATCCGCCTTTTTCTCGCCATGAGGGGCGGGGCTTCCGGGAGCCTTGGCAGCGGCGGCGCCGAAGCCGGGAGCCGTGGACAGCAGAGTCAGCACGAGAACGCAAACGATGCTGCGAAACATCCGGCTGCGTGAAAAAGCATCAGATCTCAAGGAAGATCTCCTCCTTCGATGAAGATGGCTGTCCTTTAGGATGAGGCTAAAGCTGTGTTTTTATTCCAGTATTACTGTAGGTATTTCCAGACCATTCATGGTATAATAAATGGCGCTATAGCTGATTCCACAAGAAGGAAGGTTTCCGGATTTGTCTAAACGTGTGAGTGAACCTAAGCCGGACTGGATTCGAATTAAGCTGACCACCGGAGATAACTATCAGGATATTAAAAATATGATGCGCTCCAAGACCCTGCATACCGTTTGCGAGGAAGCGCGTTGTCCGAATATTTATGAATGTTGGGCGAACCGTACCGCTACATTTATGATCCTGGGCGACATCTGCACCCGGGCCTGCCGGTTTTGCGCCGTCAATACGGGGATGCCGACCGAGCTCGATCTGGAAGAGCCGGGACGCGTGGCGGAAGCCGCGGAGAAGATGAACCTAAGACACTGTGTCGTAACGAGTGTGGCGCGCGACGATTTGAAGGACGGAGGCGCCATGATCTTCGCGCGGACGATCTCGGCGATCCGCGAGCGGCTCCCGCTTTGCTCGGTGGAAGTATTGATTCCCGACTTCCTCGGGAACGAGGAAGCGCTGCGGACCGTCATGGAAGCGAAGCCCGACATCCTCAACCATAATATCGAGACGGTTGAACGGTTGTCCGACCGGGTTCGGGCGAAGGCGAAATACCGCCGCTCGCTAGAACTTTTGCAACGCGCCAAATCCATGAATCCCGACATTCCAACCAAGTCCAGCATCATGCTCGGTGTTGGGGAGAATTGGGACGAGATCCTGCAGGCGATGGATGATCTTCGGGCCGTGGACTGCGATATCCTGACGATCGGTCAGTATTTGCAGCCGTCTCCGCAGCATTTGCATGTGGAGAAATACTATACGCCCGAGCAGTTCGCGGAGTTGAAACAGGAGGGTTTGAAGCGCGGCTTCAGCCATGTGGAATCGGGTCCGCTGGTGCGCAGTTCCTATCATGCCCATGAGCAGGTGAAATCGGCGAAGAGCCGTAAAGAAGGTGTGCCCGCTTCCAGTTAAGCGGTGAAGGAGGGAAAGCCATTGATTCAAATCGGCGGCAGAACATACGAATTAATTCAGAACTACAAGGATGCCTGGGACCCCGAGGCGTTTAAGCAAAGGTACAGCGAAGTGCTGGACCGATATGATTACATTATCGGGGACTGGGGCTATGAGAAGCTGCGGTTGAAGGGCTTCCTGCGGGACAATCATCCGAAGGCCAACAAGGACACGGCTTTTTCCGGAATTACGGATTATATCAACGAGTACTGCAACTTCGGATGCAAATATTTTGTGCTCCAGAAAGTCAAGGATCCTCAAAAAGAACAGGCGCACGGCAAAGCCGCGCCGAGCGAAGAAAAAACGGTTCCCGAGTCGTAAGGGAACCGTTTTTTCTTTATAGATAAAATATAAGTTCGGGAAGCGAGGGTTCTACTTGCAAGATAAGCGAATGTTGCCTTGTTGATAGGACCAGGTGAGGCCCGGAAACTTGTTCGCCACTTGATGGATTTCCACATAGGTTTCGCCGTTCACCAGCTTCACGCTCTTTGCTCCGATCGAGAATCCGGCCGTTTTTCCGTTACCGTCCGTGACGGTCAGCTTTTGGCCGTTGGCGGTCCAGGCGACATTTCCTTTTAACAGCGCGCCTATCATGCGCGAGGGCACATAGATGTTGTTTCCGTCTTTCAAGGTATCGATATATCCGCGGAAAGGAACGCCGTTTACGCTCAACGCGGCGGGACTCCCGCTGATATCCAGGGTCCTTGCCCCTCCTTTGTACAAGCCGGTGATCAGTTGGGCGACGGCGTTATTCTTCACCTCGATATCCGGCTTGAGGCCGACATGGTTGAAGTCTTCGCGGTTCGGCGTAAGGTACCGCTGAACCGTCAGCTTCAGGGAACTGCCGTTGGACAAGTTGAACACATTCTGGATGCGGGCTTTGCCGTAGGTCCTCGTCCCGACCACCGACGCGATTCCGTTGTCCCGGAGGGCCCCGGTCAATATCTCGGATGCGCTCGCCGTCAGCTCGTTGGTCAAAATGACCACCGGCATGCCGATGTCCTGTCCGTCCGAGATCGTAACGGCCTCCAGCTCGTTGTTCTGGCCGGAGGTATACATCAGGGTTCCGCTTTTCATAAAATACTTGGCGATATTCGCCGCCGTTTCCACATATCCGCCGAGATTATCCCGCAGATCCAGAACGAGCGACCTCATCCCCATGCCGCGGAGCTTGTCCAGTTCGGCCGCGAATTCCCGATCCCCTTGTTCGGAAAAAGAGGAGATCGCGATATATCCGATCCGGCCCGAGGGCAAGTAACTTCCGGTTACGGCCGGAATCGAGACGGGATTGCGGGTGACGGTGATGCTCTGGGCTTTGCCCCCGCGGGTGATGCCGAGGACCACTTTGGTATTCTCCTCTCCCTGAATCCGCAGTATATCCTCGTTTCCGGTGACGGGTTGACCGTCGATTTTGGCGATAACGTCGCCTTTTTGAAGCCCGGAAGCCAGGGCCGGCGAGCCGGGAAGAACTTCGGTTACGAACAGCTTGTTTCCCGAGAAGCGAAGCGTTACCCCAATCCCGACAAACTCCTGGTTGACGCTGTTCTCAAATTCTTTCAGTTCCTCGGCGGTAAAATAATCGCTGTAGGGATCATCCAGGGAATAAACCATTCCACGAATGGCGTTCTCGAGCAATTCCTCCCTCTTTACTCCCTCGATGTTATAAGCATCCAGGTAGTCCAAAACCTCCTGAATCACTTGCAGTTCCGAAGCCTCCGCGCCGGTTTCCGTACCCGCCTGATCTTCCGCGGCCCCGGCCGTATGCGGGAGAGCCAGGAGCGGAAAGGCGAGCAGGGGCACCAGCGCTCTTCGGCATAATTTGTTGAGCTTATTCCATTTCATAGTAACAAAGTCCTTTGCAGTGGATTATCCCAGGAACGCGTTGCGGACCCGTTCCCAGAAAGGGAAGGGGCGGTAACGCACGAAGCTGATCTTCTGCGCGGCCACTTGGCAGCGGACGGAGATCAGATCGTTCATGGGAAGGTTAATGTGATCGACGGTAAGCAGCAGGTTTTGCTCCTTCCGTGAGTAAATGTCGCAATGATGATGTTTGGGCAGCACAAGGGCCGAGCCCATCGTCCGGAATACGCGGTTATTGATCGAAGCGATCTCCGAAATTTGCAGCGCTTCGATGGAAGGGTGAATCATCGCCCCGCCAAGGCTCTTGTTGTACGCCGTACTACCTGAGGGCGTCGACACGCAGATCCCGTCACCGCGAAACATTTCAAACATGCGATCGTTTATATCAACCTGGGCGACGACGGTGCCGTCGACGCTTTTGAGAGTAAACTCGTTGAGGCAGATATAGGAAGTCGTTCCCGATTTCTTGCGGATTTCCAGCTCCAATAGCGGATACCGCACGATGCGCGGGGCCAATTTCCCTTCCTCCCGATGATTGCTCATCATCCGTACCAGCTCCGGGATCTCGTCCGCTTTCCAATCGGCATAGAAGCCGAGATGGCCGGTATGTACGCCAACGAACGCAATGGAGGGAATCCGGTCGATAAAGGTGTGAAAAGCGTGAAGCATAGTGCCGTCGCCGCCGATCGATACGACGATATCCGGGGATTCGGCATCCAGTTGCAAGCCTTGCGCCGCCGCTAATTTATGAAAGGATTCGCTTAAGTCGACGGACAGTTGATCTCCTCGGTCCAGAACGTAATATCTCAAGATGAAAGGCTCCTTTATTTTTCCTTTTGTAACGATCATAATCAATTCCGAAACAGAACACAATCTTTCATTTTCCCTTCTTGGCGCCCGTTCCCGGGGGGATGCGGCGGAGCCATGCGGTCAACAGCGATATGATGATCAACGAGGTGAGGATTACCGCCGCTATCAGCAGGCTGTCCCGAAGCGAGCTCCAACCCGAAAGACCGGAACCTCCGGCGATCGCCAAGGGCAGCAGGACCGGAGCCGTACCCATGAGCGGTTTCCAGAACAGGATGGCCAAAATGGCGGCCAAGACGGCGTGGATCAGCCTGGCGACGAGGAACGGGAGGTAGCGGAGGTCCGCTCCGTTGAGAATGCTGGCCACCTGGGCGTGTACCGACAAGCCCCCCCAGGAGAGGATAAAGGCGGCGGCAGCGGCTTTGAACATCGAGGGGACGCCCTCAGGGGAAGCGGCGGCCTTGGCGCCGAGCGTCACTTCAAAGAGGCCGCCGACCAGGGGTTCCGCGAGTTCTACGGGCAAGCCGGTCACCGGCAGCAGCGCCCGGACGCCGGCGTAAAAGGCGCTCATCACGTCGGAGACCGTCAGCACCTCCAAAATAACGGAGAAAAACACAACCAGTCCGCCCACAACGGTCATCAACTGAAGCGAGGAGGCCACGGCCTGGCGCAGCAGTTCACCGAGGCTTCGCCCGTCTTGCAGGCGGGCTTCATGCATCGCCCGCAGCGCGGCCGGCAGGCTGAAACGGTTGACGGCGGCCGGCTGAGCCGCGATCCCCGAGGTAGTCGTGGCGTCCGTGGGATGCGCCCCCTCCCTGGCTCCATAGAAGCGCATCAGCAATCCGACCATCAGGGCACTGCCGTAGTGGGCCGCCGCGAGGAGTCCGGCGAGCTTGGGATCGCCGAAAAAGCCGATCGAGACGGCGCCGATCAAAAAGATCGGATCGGACGAAGTGGTAAAGGAAACGAGGCGTTCCCCTTCGACGCGGCTCACCAACCGCTGCTCCCGCAGCTTGGTCGCGAGTTTGGCGCTCACCGGATATCCGGAGGCGAACCCCATCGCCGCAACGAAACCGCCGCTGCCGGGAATACGGAACAGAGGCCTCATCAGCGGGTCCAGCAGTTTTCCGAGAAAGTGGACGATGCCAAAGCCCAGCATCAATTCCGAGATGACGAAGAAAGGGAACAGGGACGGAAACAGCACGTCCCACCAAATGGCAAGCCCGCGGACGCCCGCTTCCCAGGAAGCGCGCGGATAGGATACCATCATGATCGCCAGAATAAATGCCATAAATAACAGGAGCGGAGCGCTCCAACGCTTTAGACTCATATATAACGCCCCCATAAAGATCATAGTGAATTGTATGAGTCCAGCGGGACAAACAGCACAAAAAAACAAAGAAAGCGATTACAAATGGGGCTGTATTTTTTGCATCTTTATGATAAAATGTGACTATAAATCGATAATGGATGGAGTGTTGAATATGAGTTTTGTCGCTGGTGTTCTCGTATGCGCCTTCGTATACGTCATTCGCGCCTCTCTCGTCCATTCCGGTGAAGAGGATTGGCGCAGCTATTAAACATCCTCTTTGTTGAAGAGGTCACCTTATACGTAGAAGCTCCTTTCGGAGCTTTTATTTTTTTTTGACCTGAATTTGGTATAATTAGAGTGCAGTTTAAATTAAGTGAAAGATGGAGATCGCCCGTGAATCCAAGTTTAAGCATCTACGACAATTTAGGGGGAGCCGAAACGGTCCGTAAGCTGGTCGAGGCGTTTTACCCGAAAGTTCAAGCCGATCCCCTGCTGGGGCCGCTGTTCCCCGAGGACATCACCCCTGTCATGGAGAAGCAGTACATGTTTTTGAGCCAGTTTTTCGGCGGTCCTTCGCTGTATTCGGATGCCTTCGGACATCCGATGATGCGGGCGCGCCATCTTCCGTTTCCCGTGACACCGGAACGGGCCGAAGCCTGGCTTGCCTGCATGTCCGCCGCCCTGGAGGAAATCGGCGTGGAGAAGCAGCTTTGTGACTTCGTGCTTCAGCGCCTGTCCGGACCCGCATTTCATTTTGTCAACACCACGGAAGAGTAAATTTTTTAATAGTCGGATATGAAAGGATGTTAGTCCTGTGGAGCCAGTGGAGTTAGAACCGCTTTACCAGATCAAGGTGGTATGTATCAATTGTGAAGCCAATTTTTCGACCTCTCGCGTGCGTCCGAGTTTTAAGCGGGCGGTACGTACCGATACTGACTTTTGCGGATATTACCGCAACGAGAATCCGGATTATTATGTAGTTCGCATTTGCCCCTCCTGCGGATTCGCTTCGACGGAGAACTTCAATCCGAGGCTTACGGAACAGCAGCGCGCCAAGTTTAAAGAGCAGATCGGCAAACGGATGAATCACCGTAACTACGGGGGAGCCCGCGACTGGGATGCGGCTCTTGAAGCGTACAAGCTGGGGCTGTTATGCGCTCAGACCATCGGGGAGAAGGATCGCATTATCGCGAGCCTATTGCATCATATCGCCTGGTTATACCGTTATAAGGGGAATGAGGAACAAGAGCAGCGGTTTTTGAAATACTCCTTGGACTCTTATATCCGTGTTTTTGAGAATGAAGATACGCAAGGAAGCGATGCCCGTCTGATGTATCTCATCGGTGAGCTTCACCGCCGCACGGGAAATAATAACGATGCGGTCAAATGGTTCTCCCGCGTCATTAACGACAAACGGATTATGGATGCCGCGATGATCCGGGCCTGCCGGGAACAGTGGAACCTGCTTCGTGAGGAAATGCTGAATAAAGGCCAGGAACTGCCGGAGGAAATGCGGGGTTGATGGACCCCGCGATTCCGGCTTGGCCGGTAAGTTTTAGGACCGGCGGAGTACGGTATCCGTGAGCAGATAGTCGGCATCGCTGTCCAAAATGGTAACCTTGTTGCCGCAGCAGGGAAATACGAGCAGCTTTTTCTTTCCCTCGCGCGCATGCTGGATATCCCGAGGTTTGATGGGAAGCAGGACATTACTGCTGTTGCAGTAAGGACATTCATGTACATAAACATCTCCCATGATGATATCGTAGGGCAGCGTTTTTTCGAAAGGAATCATGTCGGTTGGCCCGGCTCGTTGTTTTTATTCGTATCGGCGTCCCGCTTCGCCAGCTCCGCGATTTTTTGCAGTAATATATGTTGGGGCATATGCATAAGATGCTCGATCGGCACCTTAAGCTCGGCAGCCAGTTTGACCGCGGTATCCGGTGAAATTTGCAGCGGCTTCATGGAAATACCTCCTAGAATTTTTTTACCCTATGGTATTGAGTATTGAACAAACTTGGATCAGGGCGAACTTGTACTTATAGTTATACACTTTTAATCCACCCCGTATCAATAAGGCGGGAGGAAAGGACGAGATTTATGGAACAATTGAAGAATCCGGTTAATCCGACATGGGAGCTTGATTCCGTTTTTCCGGGAGGATCGGCTTCCGCGGAGTTTCAGCATTTTCTCCATCAATTGGGCGAGGACTTGAAGACTTTGCATGAACGGCTGATAAGCATGAGCGCTCCAGCCGATGTAGAGGAAACCAAGGCTTTCGACGAGGTGATCGAGGGACTGCAAAGCGCCAACGCGCGCATTACGGAAGCGGACAGCTTTGTCGGCTGTTTGGCTGCCCAGGATCAGCATGACAAGAAAGCGGTTCAGCTTGCCGCTAAAGTGACCGGCCTGCGGGCGGCGTATGAAAACGCGATGACCCAGTTTCAAAGCGTGCTGCGAATGACGGAAGATCCGGTATGGGAAGCCTGGATGGGGCGGGCGGAAATTTCACCGATCTCGTTCGTTCTTTCCGAGAAGCGGCAGGCCGCCCGGGAGAAGCTCGCGCCCGAATTGGAGAGCCTGGCCGCCGAATTGGCGGTTGACGGCTATCACGGCTGGGGGCAGCACTACGATACGATCGTCGCCAAAGTCGGCGTTCCGTTTACGGATGCGCAGGGAGAGACCGCGCTCCTGTCCGTGGGGCAGGCTGCCAACAAGCTGAACGATCCGGACCGCGATGTCCGCGAAACCACGTTCGCCAAGTGGGAAGAGGCCTGGAGCCAGGTAGCCGATTACTGCGCGGATACGTTGAACCGGTTGGCGGGTTTCCGTCTGAAGATGTACGAGAAACGCGGATGGGACGATATTTTGAAGGAGCCGCTGAACATTAACCGGATGTCGCGGGAGACGCTGGATACGATGTGGCAGGTTATTCAGGAAGCGAAGCCGACATTGGTGTCTTATCTGGAACGGAAAGCGAAGCTGCTCGGCGTGGATCGATTGAACTGGAGCGACGTGGATGCCCCTTTGGGCGAGGTGACCGGTAAAATTACTTACGATGAAGCGGCGGCGGAAATCGTAAAGCAATTCCGGAAATTCAGTCCCAAGCTGGCGGATTTTTCGGTCACGGCGTTTAATCGGCGCTGGGTGGAAGCGGAGGACCGCTCCGGCAAACGGCCCGGCGGGTTCTGTACCTCTTTGCCGGTCAGCCGGGAAACCCGCATATTCATGACCTTTGGAGGGACCGTTTCGAACATGGCGACACTGGCCCACGAGCTCGGGCATGCCTACCATCAGTATTTGATGGATGAGCTGCCGCAGTTCAACCAGGAATATGCGATGAACGTGGCCGAAACCGCCTCGACTTTCGCCGAGATGATCGTTGGCGATGCGCTGGTCAAAAACGCGGCGGGCGAGCAAGAGAAGATCGCGCTGCTGGCGGACAAAATCAATAACGGCGTTGCTTTCTTCATGAATATTCACGCCCGCTTCCTGTTCGAAACGCGGTTTTACGAGAAGCGTAAGCAGGGAATGCTGGAACCGGAGCAGCTCTGCGCCTTGATGGAGGAGGCGCAGCGTGAAGCGTACATGGACGCTTTGGGCAACTATCACCCGCATTTCTGGGCATCCAAGCTGCATTTCTACATTACGGACGTTCCGTTTTACAACTTTCCGTACACATTCGGTTATTTGTTCAGCACCGGCATTTATGCTCTGGCTTCGCGCGAAGGGGAAGACTTTGCCGTGAAATATGACGCGCTGCTGATGGATACTGGGCGGATGACGGTGGAAGAGCTGGCGGCCAAACATTTGAACGTCGATTTGAAGAAGCCGGATTTCTGGCGGGAAGCCGTCAATGTTGTCGTCGAAGACGTCAAGCTGTTCCTGAAGCTGACCGAGTAGGCCGTAATAAATCAAAGGCTGTCCCTAATCATCATAAAAGATGATGGGGGCGGCCTTTTTTTATTTAATGCTTCCGAGCTTGCTGCTCCTGTAAGGAATTGGCTCTGAAATCGGAATAAATACCATCCGATATATAGATTAACATCCCTTAAGGAGGCATACAGCATGAGAAGAAAATGGTTAGTCGCACTCTCCTGTGTTTTGGCGATCAGCCTGGTGAGTGCCGCATCCGCATCCGCCAAACCCGGAAACGGCAAAGGTCCGGACAAAGCGAATACGGCCGCCGAGCCAAGCAAGAACGAGACGAAAAAGGAGAGTACGTCGGAAAGCAAGGCGCAGGGCAAACCGGAGTCATCGCCTTTAAATTCCACCGAGGAGAAATCCAAAGGAAAGTCCGACTCCCCGTCCCAAAGCAACTCCAAAGGCAACTCCGAAAAAAATAAGGAACAGGGTAAGGATAAGCAACAGAATGCCAAACCGGCTTCGGTCACCGATGATACATATAAAAACAGAGGTCCGCAGGGGTACAGAGGGCTTTTGCACGCGATTGAAAACGTCAAGGATAAACCGGCGGGAGCGGTCCTCGCGGATCTTCTGCTGACAAAGTATGAAGCGCAGCTTGATGATGAAACGAAAGCCAAGCTCGAAACGATCGTTAAAGCGGACGACGCGTTGTCCGAAGCGGCGGACCTTTTGGATCGTCAGGGCAGCGTGACCGATGCGGTTTATGTACAGAAGGAAGCGATTTTGGCCGATTGGACGAACCTGAATTCCTACAAAAAGCTCGGCAAACTTTATGAGAAGTTGGGTAAGCGGGGCCTCAAGCTTTATGTAAATGGTGAAGAGCCGGCTTCGCAAGTGGCTCCGGTTGTGCGAAACGGAAATACGCTCGTACCGTTCAGAGTCATCGCCGAGTCGCTCGAGGCGGAAGTGACCTGGAGCGCGAAAGATCAGACGATCACGGTAACGAAGGACGGGGTGACCGTCAAGCTTGTCGTCGGCGCTAAAAATGCGACGGTCAATGGCAAAAAGCAAACCCTGGAAGTGCCTGCCCAAGTGGACTCGGGGAGTACGCTGGTGCCGGCGCGATTTGTAAGCGAGTCGCTTGGGGCCGTCGTGAAATGGGAGGCGGAATCCCAATCCGTCGTGGTGTACGAAGATCAAGACAAGAAGGAATAAGTGCCAGCAAAACAATCAACAAGCGGACCGGTGTTATGGCGCCGGTTCTTTTTATTACGGTTTTAGCCAGCTGAGTTCGCGAAGCGTGCGAAACAAAAAAACACCCGCGGGTGGTGTAGTGATGCTTATAGCAAAAAAACAGCTAATGTTTGGGGCGTTATCATAGGAGTGTTCAAGCCACTGTGTATAACGAAAAGGTGGCTTAATGGCTGATCGAAGGGATATATCACATCCAAAGGAGGCGCCTGTGTGCTTCCAAACGTCCAACTCCAAAAAGATGCAAATCTGCAGGTATTTTAGGAAGATTCCCGAGGGAATGCGAAAAAAGATGCAAATCTGCAGGCATTTCCAGTGATTTTAAAGAAACGAGCCGGTTTCGTCGAAAATTCCTGCAGATTTGCAGGAATTTTGAAATTTTTGGCCCCAAACAAGAAAAAACATGCACATGTGCAGGAATTTTATGTTATCAAGGTTGGCTGACGGGTGGTTTGCTTTAAAGTGTAATCGGGAGAGTTAAAGGGAAATCTACATATGGACTGGACCGGAATCCAATCAACAAGTAATATTTAACCAAATATGTTGTTTATTGTTGAATGATATATAAGGATGACATATAATGAGACATAAGTCCTATTACCTAATAGGCCATTTTATAGGAAGGGAGGGTGAATATGCTGAACGCCGATCAGCTTTCACTCGCTAGACAGGTGGATCTTGTTTTTAAGGAACTGGAGACCGAGTTGGGGGGAATGACATCGGGGACCGTATTCATCCAAATCCGCAATAACGTTATCGGGAAATTCGGAATCCGGCATAACCCGATCGCGGGTCGGAACGGCAAGTTGACCGAAGAGGAGAAAGGGCTCTCCGCAAGTCAATGGCAAGCTTTCCGGACGATGGCGATCGAAGCTCTGAAGTACAAGAAGTACTGGACTCATGGTGAAATCAGCTACGATTTTGCGCTTAGGCAAGATACCGTGGTTGTGGACGCCGTGCTGGAGTCGAATTACAACATGGCTAATCTGATGATTCAGCGTTATCCGCGCAAGAATACCGCGAATACATACCAAGATATGCGCACTGATTTGTCTTCATAAAACATCACAGGCGACCTGCTTATTGCAGATCGCCTGTCTCCCTATAGGTCAATAGGGATATTTACGGATTACAGGTTCGAACGACCCGACAATTGCTGCTCTGCCAATTGTACCAGACGTTTGGTGATGTAACCCCCAAGAGAACCGGTTTCGCGGGAAGTGTAGTTTCCATAGTAACCGTCTTGCGGGATCGTCACGCCCAATTCTTGAGCTGCCTCGAATTTCAATTGTTGCAGTGCAGCATTTGCTTGAGGAACGATAAGGTTGTTACGGCTGCCGCCGCGTCCTTGTGCCATGTTTGTCACCTCCTTCGGGCTTTGTGATGTTAGTATGGTTTTCGGAACGTAAAATATGCGGTAAAACTCTAAACTAGAGCAGTGGAAATTATTGCATTTCTCCTTGGAAACACAAAAAAGCCGCCCGTGCCATCACGAGTCGGCTCTTTGGATCCATATCAAGATTCTTCGGTAGGATAGATCATATCCAGACGCACGTTCAGCTCCAGTTGCTGTCCCGGCTGGAGATCGATCAATCCCGTTTCGGAAGGGGAGAGGCCCGTATTCGGTGCATCCGGCAACCAGGTATAGGGCTCAATGCAGAGGAATTGATCCGCGTCACCTTTGGTGTAAAGGACCCAGTGCTTGAAATATTCTGCATCGGCGGAATAACGAAGACCATATCCGTCACCGCGAATTAAGTCGGCTTCCACCGGTTTGCCTCCGATGTGCAGGAGGGTGTCGAAATTTGTCCCTTTCAGTTTCAACCCTTCGTTCAGCGCTTCGAGTTCGCCGAGCGGAGCGGTCTCCCCGGTTGGAATTAATTCCTGATCGGAAGTGTATATTCCCGAGACCGGAAGCTTGAGCTTCCATTGTTCCGGCTCGCCGTCCAACAGAAACCAGGTGTGCAGCCCCAAACCGAACGGGGCGGGCCGATCACCCAGATGGCTTACTTTAAACGTCTGCTTTAGAGAGGAGCCCTGAAGCCGGAGCGTCATTTCCAGCTTGAGCGGAACAGGGAACTGCCTCATCCAGTTCGCGTCGTCGCTGGTGATGAATTCGGTCGTGATCGCACAGCCTTCATCGTCCTCGTCAATATCGCTCACGCGCCAAGCTTGCGTACGGTGCAATCCATGGATATGGTTGTCGTTTGCGGTATTGCGGTCAAATTGGTATTCCTCGCCGGCATACGTAAACTGCCCTCGGCGGATACGGCCGGGCGGAATCAGCAGCGGGATTCCAAAGTGATAGGGTTTTTGCAAATAGAAATCAAGATCGCTTTCTTCCGGGCGCCGCAGCACATCGCGCTGTTGAATGTGGTCCCATATGCGAATGACATTATTGCCGAGTCGGGGTAGCAGTGTGACTTCAAGTTCGCGGCTATGTAAGATATACGTATCGTAACCGTTCCATTGCCCTTTGGTCACTTTTTTCATATCGTTGCTCCTTTTCCCACATAATAATCGTATCCCTAAGCCTAGACTAATCATAACACTTTTTCTTTGGGACGAAAAATGGATTTGACATGGCACTTTGCCGGGCATTATGATGATCTTATCTCAAAGCGTGAATATTGTAAATGCGATGACAGGGACAAGTAAGTAGGGTTCTTCTTCCTTCAGAAAGCCGGTGGTTGATGCGAACCGGTGGAGATGCCGTACCGAATGGCCCCTGGAGCGCCGTGCAGAACGCGGATGGAATTGTCCCCAGTATGCCGGCCGTTTGTTCCACGTTACGGAAATCGGAAGGCCGCGAAATATGATGATCATATGTCCCGGCGAATAAGGGTGGCACCACGGTCTCACGTCCCTTGCGGATGTGGGGCTTTTTTGCGTTTGTACACGCGGTTCTTACTATTTTAGTAAGGTTTCATTTTAATGGATAACGGAGGCGATCAATAATGAAGAAAAGAGTACTTTCCGGCATTCAGCCCAGCGGCAAGCTGACCTTGGGCAATTATATCGGAGCGTTGAAGAACTTTGTAACCTTGCAGGACGAATACGACTGCAACTTTATGGTGGTGGATCTCCACGCCATCACCGTTCCGCAAGACCCCGCCGATTTACGGGAGCAGTCCGAATCGGTGGCCGCTTTGTATTTGGCCGCGGGGATCGATCCGAATAAAGCGAACGTATATATGCAATCCCACGTGCGCCAACACGCCCAGTTGGGATGGCTGCTGACGACGCTCACCTATATGGGGGAGCTCGAGCGGATGACGCAGTTCAAAGATAAGTCGGAGGGCAAGGAATCCGTAGGAGCGGGCTTGTTCGTCTATCCGGCTCTGATGGCCGCGGATATTCTCATTTACAACGCCGATCTGATCCCGGTGGGGGAAGACCAGAAGCAGCACCTGGAGCTGACTCGGGATTTGGCAGGTCGGTTCAATCACCGTTACGGCGAGTATTTCACGATTCCCGAACCTTATATTCCCAAGGTAGGAGCCCGAATCATGTCGCTGGACGACGCGTCGAAAAAAATGAGCAAAAGCAACCCGAACGCGGGCAGCTATATCGGTATGCTGGATGAGCCGGACGTGATTCGCAAGAAGATCAGCCGGGCGACGACGGATTCCGGGCGGGAAGTGAAGTTCAATCCCGCGGAAAAGCCCGAAGTCAGCAACCTCATTTCGATTTACAGCCAGTGCTCGGGCCTCAGCATTTCGGAAATCGAGCAGCGTTACGAGGGTCAGATGTATGGGCCGTTCAAAAAAGATTTGGCCGAAGTGGTCGTCGGCACGCTCGAACCGATCCAACAGCGTTACCGGGACATCCGGGAATCCGGCGAAATCCGCAATATTTTACGCCAAGGGGCCGAGCGGGCCGCCGAGATGGCGGAGAAGACGCTGCGTGATGTGCAGGAGCGAATGGGTTTTTTGGCGGAATAAACATCAAATAACGGGGATCCAACCGGACAGAATCTGTCCGGTTTTTTTATGTCACTGAATTGTCATAAAATCAAGCAAAGATCAAACGATTGTCAAACACTTTCGCATTTTGATATGATAAAGTTTATAGCGAAGGGAAGATTTCATGAATTTTTTGATTGATTTTATATAGATGTAACCTCTATCTCAATCGTTAGGAGGCATAATTTCAAAGTGGATAAACAAATCAGTTACCATGCACCTGCGGATTCTGCGGCGCTGTCCGTGAGCGATAGGCCACCCGGAGAAGCGGCAACATGGAAGGATTTTGTTGCGCTGACCAAGCCGGGAATTCTGCGCTCCAACCTGATCGCGGTGTTTGCCGGATTTTGGCTTGCATCGCAGTGGCAATTGGACTATTTGAAGCTGGTTTTGACCTTGGTCGGAACCGTTTTGATCATGGCGTCATCCTGCGTTTTTAACAACTATTTCGACCGGGATTTGGATACCAAGATGGCACGGACGAAAAATCGCGCGTTGCCGATCGGTAAGCTGTCGCCGAGAACCGTACTCTGGTATGCGGTGATATTAGGGATCACCGGAGCGGCGGTGCTGTTTTCCTTTTCCGGGGTTTTGGCCGGAATTTTCGGACTCGTCGGTATGTTTGTTTACGTTATCATCTACACGTTGTGGCTTAAACGGACTTCCACCTGGAGCACATCGATCGGTGCCATCTCGGGAGCTATGCCGCCTGTAATCGGTTATGTGGCCGCTTCGGGAAATATAGATTTAGGCGCGTTTCTGATCTTCGCCCTGCTCTTTTTGTGGCAGCCTCCTCATTTCTGGGCACTGGGCATTCGCCGGGTTGAGGAATATCGGGCTGCGGGCTTCCCGCTGCTCCCCGTTGTGAAAGGCATCCCGAGAACCAAGCTGCAAATGATTCCTTATCTGGTTTTGCTGATCCCGATCCCGATCTTGATGTATGTATTCGACTATACCGGGATATGGTTTTTGGTGATCGGCACGGCATTGTCGGCGGCCTGGCTGCTGATGGCGCTGAAGGGGATTTCCTCCAAAGAGGAGGAAGCCAATGAGATCTGGGCCAAGAAAGTGTTTCTGTTCTCGGTAAACTACCTGACCATCGCTTTGATTGTGATGATTCTGGATACTGTACGGCTATAATGGAGGATCGATCATGACCCTTTTGAAGAAATATAAATGGACCTGGATTCTACTGGCGATCTGCGTCGTTTTGGCGGGGTATCTTCTTTGGGATTCGTTTGCCAAACCGAAGCTGCCGGTGATCCGGCCGGTGGAACATTTCAGCATGGAAAATGTCGACGGGAAGACCGTAACACTGGAGGATACCAATGGCAAGGTGAGGCTGTTTTACTTTTTCTTCGCCAATTGCCCCGATGTATGCCCTATAACCACTTTCCGGCTCAGTCAGGTGCAGGATGAGTTGAAGGAGAAAGGGCTGTTCGGCAAGGACGCCTCCATCGTTTCCATCACCTTCGACCCTGAGAGAGATTCGCTTGAGAATATCAAGGCTTTCGGGGACAAATTCAAAGCGGATTACTCCGGCTGGTATTTCTTGCGAGGGGATCAGCAGAAAACGATCGATCTCGCCATGAACTCATTTAAAATTTTAATCAACAAGGACCAGGACGGAAATTTCGTCCATATGGACCTGATCGGATTGGTCGACCGGGACGGCAATCTGCGTGAAATCTACCGCCCCGAGGCGACGGCGGCCGAAATCGCCCAAGGTGTGGCGGATCTGGCCAAAGAATAAAAGTAACGGGTTGTCGGTTTAGTAAAGGCTGGCCGGGGGATATAGGATGTATTCCTCCAGGCCGGCCTTTTCCAATTGGGCGATGACATACTCGTCAGGGGTTCCTTCTACCCCGGCATAACCCCGGCGGGTATATATCTGTTCCGCGTCCGGGAAAGCATCCCGCAAAACGCCGCGAATTTTTTTGCCGGAAGCGTCGTTATCCATGAACAGATAAACTTCGTCATCCTTTACCTTTTTCCGCAGCGCCTCCAGTTTAAGGGAGTTGAGCGTTCCGAAGGTGCAATAGATCCGGACGTCTTCGCTCAAAAGCCGACGCAGCTTGCTCCGGTCGTTTTTTCCTTCAACGATAATACAGATGGACAACATCATCACTCCAACATGTTCACATAGCAATCAAGATGAAATTTCTCCGTATATGTAGTGTATACCCCGAAGGAGGCTTCATGCAAAACGAGATTGCGACATATTTCCCGGGAAAAGGTAAAGGTCCGCCTTTTGCGGACCTTGGTTGAAGCGGTTTAGCAGTAAAAAAAGGGAGAGCGCAAGATGATCACCAGCAAAATATACAGCACGAGAATGGTTCCGGTCGAGGTCCATATCCCTCCAACAGCCGGTCCCTTTCCGCAAGCATCGATTTGACCCATAGGTTCACCCCGCTTTCGAAGTCGTTGAGTAGTTTCTACACGATATCCTATGTGGGGGGATACCCTATGCCCTGTACTGCTGCCTATAGCCGAAAAAAAGTCCATGCTGCCGCTTACAGGTGGTGCGTGCCGATATTTGCGGGAGATGCGGGCGTTTCCGTAGGTCTCCGCTGCGGGGCAAACAACAGGGCGATCATCAGCAGCAAAAAAGCAAGGAAATAAGGCGAATAGACGCCATGGATCATCCCGGCCGAGATGGGGCCGATAAAGGAGCCGATCGACATCGCGATCGATTGCAGGGAGAAGACGGTCCCGAGCCGTTTTCCGCCGCTTAGGTCGATAAAGACGGAAGCGATGGCCGGGAAGGTTACCCCTTTAGCCATCCCAAGCGCAAAGAGCGAGACGGACAGCGGGATGAATTCCAGCGCCGCCAGCGCGAAAAAGGAAAGGGCGATGCCCAAAATACCCGCGATCGCCCGGAGGTAAGGGGAGTAGCGGTTCAGGAAGAGCATCGACAGCGTCGCAAGCGCCCCTAGGCTGATGAGGGAGAAATACAGGCCGGTATGCAAAATGCCGGATGTCCCTCCCGCCTGCAAGGGGAGCTCAAAAAACAGGATTCCTTGCGAACAGGCTACCGCCAGCGGAAGAATATAATATCTGAGCGGGATGACATTGAGTTTGACGGGAACACCGGCTGGGGAAACCCGGCCCGGCCCGGAGCCGCCGGAAAGGGCGTTCTTGGGCTCGTGAATCGTAAAAATGGCGATGATGCCGGTCGCGATCAAAAGCCAGCCCAGCGATTGAAACGTAAGCGTGTAGCCTGTATTGGCGACAAGAAACGCTCCGGCCGCGGGCGAAACGACAGAGGCGAGCGTATGCATTACCCCGTGGCCGGCCATCAGCTTTCCTTGCTGTACGGCGTTTTTGCCGAGGGAAGCGAGCATCGCCAGGCACGCCGGGGACAAGAAGGCGAGGACGAAGCCGCTGATGGAGCGAAGCACCAGCAACTGCCACGGCTGCGTGACATGCGCCTGCAGCAGCAGGATGGCCCCCGCCCCCAAAAGGCTGAAAACCATGTAGCCTTTGCTTCCGTGCCGGTCCACGCCTTGCCCCGCCAGCAGATTTCCGGGCAGATGCGTCAAGGCGTAGATGCCCATCATCCAGCCGATGAAGGCGGGGGCGGCTCCGATCGAGAGCGCAAAAGGCGTCAGGATCGGGTACTGGGCGTGAAGGTCAAAGAAAGCGAGGAACATAAAAAAATAAAGCCAAAACGCTGCCATCTTCATTGCCTTGCCTCCCCTGGGAAAGTCTTTATGCTCTACTTGTACGTTTTAAGGGACGAACTTATTACCCCGGAATGGTTTTATGTCCTTTATTTCACCGTCTTTTCCCGGAAAAAGGGGTTAAGCTGACACTGCCCCGGGCCATCATGTATAATGGGGAAAGTGTATGTATGTTGAACAAGTTGTGACGAAAACGGATGGTAGGAGTGTATAAGTAATGTTCGATTTGAATCTAGAGGTATGGACGGAGTTTTTAAAGCAGAATTGGCTGGTGATCGTCGTTGCGCTGGTCGTGCTGTTCCTGATTCTGAATTTCGTGAAGACGCTTGTCAAATGGGCGCTTGTGCTAGTCATCGCGGCGTTTGTCATTATTTATAGCGGAATTTCGCTGAAGGATATCGGGGACGCCATCACCACGGTAAAAGACCAGGCGGTGGACATCAGCCGCAGTGAAGCCATGAATATGATGAAGAAGGAAGCGGCCGAGGCGAAGATGAAGCGCAATCCGGACGGCACATTCACCATCACTACCCCTAACCTGGAAGTCAGCGGTAAAGAGGGGGAAGATAAAGTCAAAGTGATGTTCCATGGCGTCTCCTTGGGCGAATGGAAAGTGAGCGATACGCTGCAAGCGTTTATTCAGCAAGCGAAACAAAACACCCCTTAACTAAAGGCATCGAGAATGGAGGGTGACGATGACGGAGAGTTGGCTGCAGAGCTTGTTCGATTTGAATCTGGTTTCCGCCTTGTTGTTGGTCATCCTGCTGTTTTCCATTGTGCAGGGTTTGCTGCGGGGGGCTTCGCGCAGCGCGGGCAGACTGGTGTCGCTGGTCAGCGGCGGCGTCCTGTCGGTGCTCGGCTTGCTGGCCTCGATCCCCCTTACGGTTTGGCTGTCGCCGATCGTACAAAAATGGCTGGCCGGCATCGCGCTTCCCGAACGGGAACTCTCCCGGTGGGAGCAGGTTTATTATACGCTTCTGTCGGCGGTGCGGGATTTCCCGCTCATGCGGTTCGCCGTGCTGTTTATGATCAGCTACTGGCTGATTCGCACGGTGCTCGGGCTTGCTTCGGCGTTTGCGCTGGGAGGCAGGAACAGTTCGTTCTTGGGGCGGCTGATCTTCGGCGGAGAGCGCCCGGCTTCCCTGCTTAGCCGTGTCGCGGGGGCGGGGATCGGTGCGGTCATCGGCCTGGCGCGGTGTTTGATGGTGATCGCCGTCTTGTTTATTGCCGTAACGCTGTTCCCGGATAGCGGGTTTAGCCGGTACGTCCAGGCTTCCCCGGTTTATCAGCATGGAGCGCGGACGGTTATTGAGCCGCTGTCGGGCAACTTGATCAAAGAGAAACTGCCCGTATTCACCCGCAGCGTCGAAGAGGAACTGAACGGCATTCTTCAGCAGAGGTACGAGGTCATCGACGCCAATATTCCGCAGGATATCGAACTGGCGGCGGCGGAAATCACAAAGAAGGCCGGAAGCGATGAAGAGAAGGCCCGACTTCTGTATGATTGGGTCGGTTCCCGCGTGACCTATGATTATGACAAGGTCCGTGATTATGAGGACAATGGCCATTGGCGGGAACAGACGCCGCAGATGACCTTCGACACCAAGCGGGGGGTATGCATCGACTATTCCCGCTTGTACGCGGTGATGGCCCGTTCCCAAGGGCTGGATGTCAAAGTGGTAACCGGCCTCGGTTACGACGGCCGCGGCGGCTACGGCCCGCACGCCTGGAACGAAGTGTATCTGAAAGAGCAGAAGAAATGGGTTCCGCTCGACGCGACTTGGGCGAGCAGCGGGGATTGGTTCAATCCGCCCGCTTTTGAGGAGACGCATATTCCCGACAAATTGGTTTAAAACCTGGGAAACGCTGTAACTTCACCATACCCTTTTTCGTTATGTTAATATAAGAGTTACGGAGTTTTTAGAATCAAAAGGGGTAAAGAGGGGAAACGGAAATGAAAAGTGTGTACTCTGACGATCCGCGCGAACAAGAAGCTGCGATGCAGCGTCATTTTAATATCCGCTTGAATTTGTTTTTCTTCAGCGCGTTTGCGATTTTTACCGTCATTATCGTTCGCCTGGCGATCCTGCAGTTTGTCGAAGGGCCTACGTTATCCAAGCAGGAAACGGCCATGCGGATTAAAGACGTGCCTATGCCGCCTACCCGGGGAACGATCTATGCGGCCGGCGGCGAGAAGTTGGCGTATTCCACGCCGGTGCAATCGTTGTATATTACCTTGCAAAAAAATTACAGCTTAAGCAGCGGTCAGAAGAACCGCCCCGAAGCGATGGCTCTGGTCGACAAGCTGAAAGAGGTCTTCGACAAATACGGCGATCCCAAAGCCGAGAAGATGACCAAGGAAGACATCATTAAAGCGATGGACCTGGAGTACAAGAAGAACGGAGGCTTCAGTCCCCGCCGGATCAAAATGGGGCTGACCCCTCAGGAAGTGGCTTATTTCCTCGAGCGGAAGAACCAGTTTCCGGGGATTGAAATCGTCGAGGAGAGCATTCGTCATTACGATAAAGATACGGTGGCGGTTCAGGCGATTGGGTATTTAAAAAAATTCAGTTCTACGGAAGATGTTAAGTTTTATGATCCCATCCGGGAAGCTCAAGGTAAGGATCCGGCACTTGAATATACGCCGGAGGAGTTTGTCGGGTACGATGGACTGGAAATGTACTACCAGGCGGAGCTTCGCGGCAAAAACGGCTATAAGAGCGTGCCGATCGACCCGCGCAACATGGCGAACGGGATTCCGGAAGTGACCCCGCCGGTCAAAGGATATGATCTGCATACCTCCATCAACAAGAAGGTCCAAATGGTCGCCGAGCAGGCGATTATGGACCAGATCAATTGGGTCCACCGCAATGCCGTTTCGGGCCGGACGCATCCGTATGCCAAAACCGGTTATGCGGTCGCCATGGAAGTGGATACCGGCAATGTGGTGGCCATGGCCAGCATGCCGGATTACGATACGAATCTGTGGCAGTCGGGAAGCATGCCGACGGAAGTATGGAACAAGATTATGACGAACTATCAGAACGGTACGATTACCCCGTTCAGTTCGGGGCGTTCGGGGCATGATTTCGACTCCGCCGTTCTCCTTGGTTCCACGATCAAGCCGCTGTCGGTTTTAATCGGGTTGAATGAAAATCTGTTTACAACCCGTTCGACTTACCCGGACCGGGGGATCGCTTATTTCGGCAGAAACGACTCTTCGAGCGTACGCAACTCGGGCAGTCATGCTTACGGTGAACTGGATCCGTCCAAGGCCATCTACAAGTCCTCCAATACCTTTATGGTCAAAATGGTCGGCGAGAAGCTGTACAAGAAGTATGGTGACGATGGGATTGATGTATGGGACAAATATATGAAGAAGTTTGGACTGGGCGTTTCTACGGGCATTGATCTGCCGAAGGAATATCTGGGGAAACTGAGTTATACCGATAAAAAAGAAACCGCTCTTGCCCGGCTCGTGTACGCCTCCTTCGGGCAGCAAGGCGGGTATACGGCGATGCAGTTGGCGCAATATACGACAACCTTGGCCACCCGCGGCAAGCGGATGCAGCCGCATCTGGTCACCAAGATTACGGATGCTCAAGGAAATGTGGTTAAGAAATTCGAGCCGACCGTACTCAACGAAGTGAAGTTCAAGGACGAATACTGGGATGAAGTGCTAAAGGGAATGAGAACCGACGTAACCGCGTTTTCCGGTTTCCCGTATGATTTCGCCCGGAAAACGGGAACTTCCGAACAATGGGGGGCCGGGGCTACTCGGGATAACGGCGTATTTATCGCCTTTGCGCCGCGGGAGAAACCGAAGCTCGCGGTGGCCGTCATTATCCCGGAAGGCGGCTTCGGGGCGCAGAGCGCGGCTCCCGTGGCCCGCAAAATCTTCGATGCGTACGATCAGGAGTATGGGCTGGACGGCGTACCTAAGAAATCTTTGAACCAGCAAAACGGACAGAACAACGGGAATAAACAGGATTAAGGCGCTATTCCCAAATCAAAATATACGGCATCCGCAAAGCAAGAGGAAAATTCCTCTTGCTTTTTTGTATGTTTATCCCTTAAAATTTGCATTAGGGAAACATTTTTATATAAAACTAAAAATTAAGATACAGGGAAACAAGTATTTACTTGTACAACAAATGGGCGTTAACGCCGAAATTGTGGGAGGAGAGAACAAATGAACGAAATTAAAGTGAAGAAAAGCCCGTTTCAGCGGGCAAAAATGACGCTGGGCGTATTGGCCCTGATCGTGTTGGCGGCCTGCTCCAAGGTGGAAGGAGGCGCGGATCAGGCGAAGAGGCCGGCCGATGACGACAAAATTCAAGTCGTGGCGACGATCGGTATGATTACGGACGTCGTGCAGGTAATCGGCGGCGATGAAGTGGAGGTTCACGGGCTCATGGGACCCGGTGTGGATCCGCATTTATACAAGGCATCCCAGGGAGATATCCAGAAGCTCGACGATGCGGAAATGATTTTTTACGGGGGGCTGCATCTGGAAGGAAAGATGACGGAGATTCTGGAAAAGCTGGAGAAACATAAACCGACCGTCGCCGTTTCCAAAAATATCGACCCTTCCCGGCTAAGAGCCGGGGACAAGGAGCAAGGGACGCAGTACGACCCGCATATTTGGTTTAATGTGAAATATTGGATTGCCGCAACCGAAACGATTCGCGACACGCTGGCGGAATACGACCCGGCCCATGCCGATACCTATAAGCGGAACGCCGAAGCCTATATCGCGGAACTGACGAAACTGGACGACGAGGTGCGGACGCGGATCGCCGAAATTCCGGAGGCCGGACGCGTGCTGGTTACCGCCCACGATGCCTTTGGTTACTTCGGGGACGCCTACGGCATCCAGGTCATGGGCCTCCAGGGCATCAGTACGGCCGCGGAATACGGATCAAAGGATGTCAGCGAGCTGCGCGACTTCCTGGTGGAGAACCGAATCAAAGCGGTCTTCGTGGAGAACAGCATTCCCACCAAATCGATGGAGGCGGTCATCGCCGGTGCCAAGGAATTGGGGCATGAGGTCAAGATCGGCGGAGAACTGTATTCCGACTCGCTGGGTGAACCCGAATCCGAAGCGGATACTTACATCAAGATGGTCCGCCATAATGTGAACACCATTGTAGAAGCGTTGAAATAGACTGTTAGGGTGTTAGCCCAGAGTAAAGGAGAGCAAGCGATGATGACTTATCCTCTTGAAGTTGATCAACTTACCGTCGCCTATCAGAAAAAACCGGTGCTTCGCTCCGTTTCGTTTCAAATTCCGTCGGGGAAATTGATCGGTGTACTGGGGCCGAACGGAGCGGGAAAATCGACGCTGCTGAAAGCCGTCCTCGGCTTGATTCCCAAGGTGGAGGGCGAAGTGAAGATTTTCGGTCAGCCTTACCGCGAGCAGCGCAAGAGTGTTGGCTATGTGCCGCAGCGCGAGTCCGTGGACTGGGACTTTCCGACGAACGCGCTGGATGTGGTGATGATGGGCCGCTACGGGCATTTGGGCTGGTTTCGCCGTCCCGGCGCGAAAGAGCGGGAGTTGGCCATGGAGTGCCTGACCAAAGTCGGCATGGCGGATTATGCCGGCCGGCAGATCAGCCAGCTGTCCGGCGGCCAGCAGCAGCGGGTCTTTCTGGCGCGGGCGCTGGCCCAGAACGCCAAATTGTATTTTATGGATGAGCCGTTTGCCGGCGTGGACGCGACGACGGAGAAGGCGATCATTCAACTGCTGCACGAACTTAAGGAGCAGGGGAAGACGGTGCTGGTCGTGCACCATGATCTGTCCACCGTTCAGGAATATTTTGACCATGTGATGCTCCTAAACGGAGAACTGGTGGCGTCGGGGCCGACCTCCGACATATTTACACCGGAATATTTGCAGAAAACCTACGGCGGAAGAATCGCCATGCTGCAGGATTTTGCCGCCGTACCGGCAGGGAAGGTGTAAAACCTATGCTAGCTACTTTGATCAATTGGCTGTCCGACCCGAATATGCAGTGGATCCTGATGGGGTCCTTGCTGCTGGGGCTCGGAAGCGGGGTAATCGGCTCTTTTACCTTTCTCCGCAAACAAAGCTTGCTCGGCGATGCGCTGGCGCACGCCGCGCTTCCCGGCATCTGCATCGCGTTTATGCTCAGCGGCGTGAAGTCGATCGGGCTCTTTATGATCGGAGCCGTTGTGGCGGGCGTGGTTGCCACCTTCGGTATCCATGCCATCACCCGCTATTCCCGGATCAAGCAGGATGCCGCGCTGGGCATCGTGTTGTCCGTGTTTTTCGGGATCGGCGTGGTCATGATGACGAAAATCCAGCACAGCGGCAACGGCAATCAGAGCGGGCTGGATAAGTATATGTTCGGCCAGGCGGCTTCCATGATGCTGTCCGACGTTTATTTGGTCGGCATCGTGTCCCTGATTCTGGTCGCCGTATGCACTCTGCTGTTTAAGGAATTTAAGCTGGTGAGTTTTGATCCCGGGTTTGCCCGGGGCATGGGATTGCGGGTCGGCTTGCTGGAACAGCTGCTGCTTCTTATGACCGTGATCGCCGTCGTGGTCGGCATCCAGGCCGTAGGAGTGGTACTGGTCGCGGCGCTTCTGATCACCCCTGCGGTGGCGGCCCGCTATTGGACGGACGCCTTAAGCGTCATGGTTATCCTGGCCGGCTTGTTCGGGGCGCTCTCGGGGGTGACGGGCACCCTGATCAGCGGCACGCTGTCGAACCTGCCGACCGGGCCGGTCACCGTGCTCGCCGCGACCTCCTTGTTCGTGGTATCGGCGGTATTCGCGCCGAATCGCGGGCTGGTCGCCAAGCTCGTCCGCCGGCTCCGGCAGCGGAATGACCTTCGGCGAAGCTTCGAATCCGCGGTCGTCGACATGCCGGGGATTTCGCAAAGAACGCAAGCGGCGGAAAGGAGTGCGGACTGATGGCGGATTTTTGGATCATATTAACCGGCACCTTGGTTGCCGCAACCTGCGGGGTGCTGGGATGCTTCCTGGTTCTCCGCAAGATGGCGATGGTGGGCGACGCGATCAGCCACTCCGTCCTGCCCGGCATCGCGATCGCTTTCCTGGTCAGCAGTTCCAGGGATTCGCTTCTGATGCTGGTCGGAGCCGCCGTTTTGGGCTTGATCACGGTGTTTCTGATTCAACTGCTGCAGCAGGGCGGCCTTCAATCCGATGCCTCCATCGGCATCGTGTTTACCGCGTTGTTCGCCATCGGCGTCATTCTGATCAGCCGAAACGCGGCGCATATCGATCTCGATCTGGATTGCGTCCTGTTCGGTGAAATCGCCTATGTACAGTGGGATACGCTCATCTGGAACGGCTATGATCTCGGTCCGGTCGCCGTGTGGATGCTCGGCGGAACGCTCGTGCTTGTGCTGGCGGTCATCGGTCTCTTTTACAAGCAGTTCAAGCTGTGCGCCTTCGATCCGGCGCTGGCCGCGGCGGTAGGGATCCCGGTGGCCCTGTTCCATTACTTGCTGATGGGGATGGTGTCGTTGTCGACGGTGGCTTCGTTTGAGAGCGTCGGGGCTATTCTGGTCGTAGGCATGCTGATCGTTCCGGCCTCGACGGCTTACCTGCTGACCGACCGGCTCAGCGTCATGCTGCTGTACAGCGTGCTGATCGGTGCCGTCAGCTCCGCGGGCGGCTACTACGCCGCCAAATGGCTGGACGCCTCCATCGCGGGTGCGATGATCACGGTGGCGGGCATCCTGTTCGTGCTGGCGTTCGTCTTTTCGCCGCTGCACGGGTTGATGGCCCGTTACCAAAAGCGCCGCAAGCTGAAGACGGCGTCGGCCTGACCGACATAAGCTTCGGCCTGAGAGGCCTAAGCGCCGACCTGCCAAGGTACCGCGCGGAAAATAGGACATATTATTATGCAGCTCAGGGTCCCCTAATGTCTAAGGGACCCTTTGTTCGTTACGGCTCCGTCAGATTTGTTTAGGCCCGGCTTTTTACGGAATTTTTCAAATTCCTGCAAATCTGCAGGCTTTTTTTGCATGTTGGGCTATTTTTTTGAAATTCCTGCATAATTGCAGGCTTTTACATTGAAAAGGGCCCATTTGGCGAAAACCACCGAAAATTCCTGCACATTTGCATCCATTTGATGAGATGTTCCCGGATTGGCGGAAATTCCTGCAGATTTGCATCTTTTTACAGGCACACTTCGTACCTGGGGAGGAAAATAATCCCTTTAATCGAATAGTTGTAAGAGGCAGGCGCTGTCGATTTAGCTGCTAATTCATTTATTTAGGGAGAAGTGAATGATATTGCGTAAACGTCAAATTATGGTTTTACTTACGGCGGTGTTGATTTGTATACCGTTAATGGGGGCAAGCCGAAGCAATCTTAATCTGGAGCAAGCCTCCGAATTGACCCTTAGAATTCAAAACATTCCTCGTCAAAAAACAACGGAACCTTTGACGATCTTTTGGGCAAAAGCTGGTGACGGCTTGTACAAAACGGTCGTAAACGGAGATAAGACGAAGACTTATTCAATCCTTAAGGGGAATTTCAGCAATGTCCTCTATCAAGACTATGAGACGGTTTATTTTCTTAAGCAGGGAGAGGGCCAAACCGGTGGTATTTACAAGTTTACCATGTCCTCCAAAAAATTAACGCGCTTGACCAACTTGGGAGAGATCGATCAATTTTTCCTCAAGAACCAAAGTATTTATTATACAACCAACAGCATGACCATCGACCGGGGCGTGTATCGAATGTCGCCCGACGGGAGGTCGAAGAAAAGGGTAAGCCCGACCGTATTGGATCCGCAGGATAAAAAGTATCATTATTACATCGGCTACGGAATTCAAACCCTTGGCGATCTCTATTTTCCACTGATGAGACAGCCGTTGCCGTCCACGGGCGAGATGTATATTGAGGAGAACGTTGACGATGGAACGGCCTTCGATCGGATTTTCAAGAAGACCAAGGAGGAACAGCTATCTTCTTACTCCTTCTTTATGACGGATTACATAGGTGACGCGGATTCGGATTCGTTCTTTTTTGTAGAACGTGATAGGGATAAGCACACGACTTACCTTCATCTTTTCCAAAAGGGGGATGAAATTGTGCGTAAAATTATCGGTTGGGATCTCGAGCCCCTGGATGTTTTGGATGGATGGGCATATTTCACCGTAAGTGATGAAGATAGGGAAACCGGGGGAGTATTCGCCATCCGAATGGATGGTTCAGGGCTGCGCCAGGTCGGCGGCAACGAATTTTTCTATTCCGACTATCTGGGCAGTATTAAGCGGCATCTCGTTTTCCAGAACCGGAACGACGACTCCTTTGCGACATTAAAGGGAATATGAAACTCTATTAAAATAAGATTTTGGCTTCCAGAAAAGCAGATACATGTGAGAGATGGGAGGGCAAATATTAGATGATCCAAGAGGTCCAGCGATGGTTTATGTTCAAAAGAAAACGAAGTAAGTCCGAAATCCGGTTAAGGTTATTTCTGTTCCCTCCGGCGGGAGGCGATGTTGCTACCTATTTGCGTTGGGAAGAGGACATGCCCGAATTTGTGGAGACTTGTTTCGTGCGGCTTCCCGGCAGGGGCGCCAGATTCGCGGAACCTTCCATCGACCGGATGGACAGGTTGATCCATTCACTGTCGGAGGAGATAAAGGAGTATACGGATATCCCCTATGTATTGTTCGGGCACAGTATGGGAGGACTGGTCGTTTACGAACTGGCGCGGAGGATGCAGCATTTGGGATGGCGACTGCCGGAAGGCTTGGTTATTTCTTGTGTCAGAGCTCCCCATCATATGAACCGATTTACGGAAAGCTTGACGGATAACAATGATGACAAACTATATATGAAAAGCGATGCGGAGTTTCTCGATAACATCGTCCAATTGGGGGGGATACCGGGGGTGCTCCGTCAAAATCGGGACTTCTTGGAGATGATTTTGCCCACATTTCGAAGAGATATGAAGTTGTGTGAAACCTACCAGCCGGAAAACGCCGCACCGCTGCCGATTTCTATAGAAGTTTACGGGGCCAGCAGGGACCACCTGGCTAAGGGGGATGAGCTGGAGGGCTGGAAGCGGTACACTTCCAAAACATTTGCGCTGACGATGTTTCAAGGCAACCATTTTTATTTTGCGGATCAGCCCGGACCCGTCCTGGCGCATCTGCGGAATAAACTGATCGAGTTGGATGAACGGTCCGGCGCGGAAAGGACGAGCAAGGGAAGATGGTAGAGATCTATTACATCGATATTGAAGAAGAAATCTCAGGCCTAGACCATGATGCCTTGCTGGGAATCTGCTCCCGGGAAAAACGCATGGAGGCGAGCCGATTCCGCTTTGAGCCGGATCGAAAACGAGCCGTTTACGGAGAAGCCTTGGCCCGTTATATGATCGCCGGGAAAACCGGACTGCCGATGAACGAATTGATCTTCGACAAAAATCGATACGGAAAGCCCTATATTCGGGGGCAGCAGCGAATTTTTTTCAACCTCTCCCATTCGGGAAGATATGTGATCTGCGGTTTGGATCAGGAGGAAATCGGGATCGATCTCGAAGAGGTCAAGAGCATGGACTTGGGGATCGCCCGTAAATTTTTTCACGCCAATGAATATATATATCTTCTTTCCAGGGAGCCGGAGCAGCGGATGGATGCGTTATTTGAGCTATGGACCCTGAAGGAAAGCTATATCAAATATTTGGGGGTCGGCTTGCAAAAACCTTTGGACGCTTTCTACTTCAACTTGGAGGCTCCTTCGGTCGAACTGCATTCGAATGATCGAATCCCCGCATTCATACAGAGCTGTACGATCAAGGGGGGCTACAAGCTGGCGGTTTGCGCCGACAGCCCAGGCCCGATCCGGGTGCGGCAAATGGCGGTCAAGGACATCGTGTCGGACATCGGAAGAAGAGGGATGCTGCACATGCAGAAATAAATTAATAACAGGTACCTTGCATTAAACAGTACCGCATGTTAATATTTGGTTATCCAGCTACTGCACAATGCACAGTACTAAACAAAGCGTGGTGGAAGATATTGAATATTCAATTCAAGAAGGGTGTGTTGGAGCTTTGCGTCCTGGTGTTAACGGCCAAGAAGGATCGCTACGGATATGAGTTGGTGGATCAGATTTCGCAAAAATTTGAAATCGCCGAAGGTACAATTTATCCGTTGTTAAGGCGGCTGGCTGCGGAAGGACTATTTTCAACGTATCTGTTTGAGTCGGATGAGGGCCCTCCCCGGAAATACTATAAGATCACGGATGAGGGAAGAAAAGTCATGGATGAATTGATTGAGGAATGGAGTAAGTTTGCCAAAGGGGTTCAGGAGATGATTGAGGAGGGTTCAGAGTGAAGAAAGAAACCTACTTGAACGAACTGACCCAATATCTTAAGTCGTTGCCTCCCGATGAACGGGCTGAAGCTATGGCTGACTACCGAGAGCATTTCGAGATGGCCGAATTAAACGGACGGTCCGAGGAAGAAATCATCTCTAGGTTGGGGGAACCCCAATTGGTCGCGCGAGCCGTGCTTGCCCAATTTCAAATTCGATTGGCGGGAAACTCTCCGTCCCTGGCTAGCGTGACCAAGGCGGTTCTGGCCACCGTGAGTCTGGGGTTGTTCAATCTGGTTATCGTCCTGATCCCTTTTGCCGCCTCGTTGGCTGTCCTTGCCGGTCTATTCGGCATCGCCCTCTTTTTGATGATTTCACCGCTTTTGCTGATCATGCAGCATCCGATCCTCACAGTTATCATCAGCGACTTTTTCCTGATGCTGGGGCTGGTCGGTACGGGTCTGCTGCTTCTGGTCGGGACCATCCAATTAACCCGGTTGTACTATCATCTTGTGATCCGGTATCTGAAATACAACCTGAAAATGATGAGAAGGGAGTGACCCGAGTTGACCCGGAGATTACGAAATATAACCAGACTCGCCCTGCTGCTGATCGCTGTCTCGGTGATGGGAAACGCGGTCATGTATCTGCTGGGCAATTCTCCATTTAACTTGGGCGATCTCTCCGTCGAGCGGACTGTCGGTGCGGAGTTGGCGGACCAAATCCGCATCGAAACGGAAACGGAAAAGATGGAGGTGCTTCCGATCAAAGGAGATGAAATTCGGGCAGTTTTGAGAGGGAAGACGACGAAGAAATGGCTGGAGGACTATCGGATAGACATCGTGGAAGACCATGGGAGCATTCGGATTAAGGTAATTCAGGACAGTAGATTCCGCTTTTTCGACTTCTATACGGATCTTAAGCTGACCGTGGGGATCCCGGAGAAAAAATTAAGCCGGCTGCAGGTCGTTTCGGATACGGGAGATATTTCGATTGACTCCGTTTTAGCGGACATCTATTCGGCGGCGAGTGATACGGGCTCGATCCGCTTGAATATCCAGGAGGGAGAAATTCAGGCAAGGACGGACACCGGCACCATAGCGGCCTCACTCCACCACATTGCCCACGACATCCATGCCGAAACGGATAGCGGTGACATTACGATACAAACGGCCCTGATCCCGCAAGCGCTGCGAACGAAATTATCCGCGGGTTCGGGAAAGACCGACGTTTCATTGCCGAATTATCGGGACGGTGGGATCGGAGAAGGGGGACCTTGGATGGAACTGGTCTCCGATACCGGCAATCTAACCGTGAAACAGAGCAACGAGCTTCAAAAATGAAAGACGATTCCACTTTTAGGAGGGCGCCTTGATGATAACCCCAAATGCCAGCAAAGTCGTTTTGATCAAGACGGAGGATTTGTGCAAAACTTACTCGACCGGAACCGAACAATTTCACGCGGCAAAAAAGATCGATCTGGAGGTCTATAAAGGCGATTTTACGGTAATTATGGGAAGCTCGGGGTCGGGCAAATCCACGTTGTTGTACCTCCTCAGCGGATTGGATACGGTGAGTTCCGGAAAAGTGTTCTTCAAAGGACAGCGGATTGATGCTTATTCGGAGAAAGAAATCACGGATTTCCGCTCCAATAAAATCGGCTACGTGTATCAATCGATCAACCTGATTCCGGATTTCACCCTGTTGGAAAATGTGGCCTTCCCGGGCTATGTGGCCGGGCGAAGCAAGAACGATGTGAATAAACAAGCCCTGAAGCTGCTGAAAGCGATGGGCATCGGGGAGCAGGCCGACCGCTTGCCTTCCCAGGTATCCGGCGGTCAGCAGCAAAGGGCGGCGATCGCCAGAGCCCTGATCAACTCGCCCGAGGTGATCTTTGCCGATGAGCCCACCGGGGCGCTTAGTCAGGAGCAGGGAACGATCATTCTAGACCTGTTGACCGACATGAACCGGACCGGTCAATCCATCGTGATGGTGACGCACGATATCAAGGCGGCCTGCAGGGCGGACCGGCTGATTCTGGTCAAGGACGGGATGATCGACGGGATTTTGGAGCTCGGCAAGTATACGCCGGAACAAATGAAAGCAAGAGAAAGCCAAATCTTCATGTTCATGTCAGGGAAGGGGAGATAAGGCATGTATGCGGTTTGGAAGCTATGCTGGACGAATCTGAAGAACAAAAAAGTTCAAAACAGCTTCATTGCGATTATCATCATGCTTGCGGCCCTGCTTCTATCGACGGCTGTCCTGGTTCTTAACAACACGAATCGGATGTATGAGAATATGCACGCCGAGACCCGCGGCGCCCATCAAATATTACGGCTGGAGAACGGGATTTACGACCCCAATCGGGTTCAGCAGTGGTGGGCGGGGCAGGAGGGGGTTACCGTCTCCGAAGTCATGCGGTATCGCTATTTGTCCAGCATGTCGCATGCCGGGGAAGAGATTCCCAACGTCGATTTGTACATGATGGATACGCCGAACGGCCCTTTTCCCGTTGACCGCCTGTTGTTTGCGGAAGGAGAAGAAACAAGCTCGCCCGAGGCCGGAACGGCCTGGATCCCCACATCTCTCGCCTATTCCAACAATATTCGTGTCGGAGACGCGATCGAATTCAAAACCGACGAAGAAAGCTTCCGGCTTCACGTTGCCGCCGTGGTCGTGGACATTTCCTATTGTTCCCCCTTCGCGACCAGCGGCCGGATCTGGCTGAACCATCAGGACTACAATACAAATCTGTCGGCTCTGCCCGGAGACGATAAATACATGACGGGCTTGCGGTTTGACGATTACAGTCAAAACAGGGCCTACTGGGAGAGGTTCGAGAAGTTTCTGGGAACCCCTTACCTGGAATCGGTGAAAGATTTCGAGAGTCTGTCGTCCTATTACATGATAGCGAATCAGGTCATTAGTTTCGTGATGATCTTTCTGGCCGTCGTCATGATCGCGGTCGCGCTTTACACGCTGGGATTCACGATTTCCGACGCGATTCTATCCAGCTATCGTACGATCGGGATCATCAAGTCCGTGGGCCTATCCTCCCGGAAGGTTATTTTGGCCTATGTCACGCAGTATACGTTTTTGGCGTTCGTAGCGGTCATCCCCGGGATTGTGGCCAGTTATGCATTCTCCGCCAAAATCGTTGCCGGCTCCATGGCTTATCTCAGCACAGGCTCCACCGATGATAACGCCGCCTATTCCATGCTCGCCATTTGGCTCGGAGCAGCCGTAGTCGCGGTGATTTTCCTCTCAGCGCTGCTGTTCTCTTACAAGGCCCGGACGGTGGAGCCGGCCCAAGCCGTCCGTTACGGCATGTCGGAGAAGGAGTATTCCCGGAGATCAGGCGGCAGCGGCAGTTGGAAAAGAAAACTGCTTCAGCTGGGCACCCTCCCTACATCGTTAATCATCGGTCTTCGGGGCGTCACGAAGAATGTTCGCGGCTCGCTGCTGATTGTTCTGATATCCGCTTTATCTACTTCCGTCCTGGTGTTCGGGTTTCTGTTCGTGAACAGCATCACGTCCATTCATGGAACCATTGCGAAATGGGGATATGATTCGGCCGACTTGTCGGTAAGAATCGATAATCCCGCCAAATTGACCTTCGAGCGGCTGCAGGAAGAGGTGTTGTCGGATCCCCGTGTGAAAAACTATTCCCGCTACGGGGACGCGAACGCGGTATTGCCGCTGGATCAAGGGTCCTCCGCGAAAGGGCAGGCGGATACGATGGGGGTGCTGCTGACAGTGGCCGACGGAAATTACGATGATATCGGCTATGAAAATGTGGAGGGGCGAAACCCGGCCGGCGTCCGGGAAATTTCCATCGGCGTGAACGTGGCACGGACTTTAGGCATCCAGACAGGAGATTCGCTGGATATTTACATTGAAGGCGAGAAACATACGCTGGAAGTGGCCGGGATCTATCAGGCGATCGCCAATATGGCCTTTACGGGGCGGATTACCGCCGATGTCATCCGAAGTGTCAATCCCGATTACGGCAGCACGATGAACACCACGTTTATCAATCTCAAGGAAGGCGTGTCGGTCGACCAGTTCGTAAGCGAGCTGCATCAGCGGTACGGAAACGTGCTTTGGACGGCGAGCCAGGCCACGCTGGTCGACGAAGTGTTTTCCCAAGCCTTCACGATCATTGTCCTTCCGATGTCAGTGATGGCGCTGCTGTTCATCGTAATTACGTTTGTGATTATCTATAGCATCTGCCGGATTCATATGAAAAAAGAGAGCCGAACTTACGGTATCTACAAATCCATCGGCATGACCTCCCGGCAGATTCGTCTGTCGGAAACGACGGGAATCCTGTTCCTGTCGGCGATCGGCGCTTTGGTCGGAATTCCGTTAGGGCTGCTGGGCCTTCCTCCTCTGTTGAACCTCGTCCTGGCGGACTACGGTATCGTTGAAGTCCCGCTGATCATGAACGGAGGCGGCATCGCCTTGATGATTCCGCTAAGTATTGCGGCGGCTTGTCTCGGGTCCTGGACCGCATCCAAATCGGTTCAAACCACGTCTCCAAGGTTGTTGACGGTGGATTAATCAGCAGGCTTCCGGCTCGTTCCGGAAGCCTTTTTGCGGTTTCGCAAAATGTAAAGGAAGTGGAGTTTTACTAAAATATTACATGAAATATACAATAATTGGATTGACATGTAAAAAGTATATAGTATATTTGACTTTAGATGTTAATTACTTAATTATCATTCACTTCTATTTAATTACCTCTATGTAAAACATATCCTTTCATTTCATAGGCTGCGTCAGAAGCTTCACTTCAAGACTTACACTTCAGAGTTCTTTCACATTATCCACTACTCAACATCAATCGCTAAAACTCCTACATCCTGATTCACTTCTATCCAACTAAATATTTTCGAATTGAGGTCTGCGTATGACAAATACCGCCTTTTTGTTCCCGGGGCAAGGGTCGCAATATGTCGGCATGGGAAAAAGGTTGCACGATCAGTTTACCGCGGCAAAGCTGTTGTTCGAAGAAGCTAACGACACGTTAGGTTATGATCTTGTCAAATTGTGCTTTGAGGGCAGTCATCAAGAACTGATGCAGACCATGAATACGCAGCCGGCGATTTTGGCCGTAAGCGTCATTGCCTTCGAAATCGGCCGACAAGAACTGGGCTGGGAGCCCCGTTTTATGGCGGGACACAGTCTTGGCGAATATTCGGCCCTTGTGTGCAGCGGAGTTATGTCTTACCGGGACGGATTAAGCATTGTAAGAAAACGGGGGATGCTGATGCAAGCGGCGGTCTCCTCCAGCCTCGGTGCGATGGCCGCCGTGACGCATGTAACCGCGGATCAACTGGACGAATGGTGCCGCAGGACAACGACGGAAACCTCGCAGGTGGTCATTGCCTGCTATAACTCCTTGCGGCAGCATGTCATTGCCGGCCACCAGGAGGCTGTCCGGGCCGTAGCGGATCGGGTGCTGGAAGCGGCGCCACATGCGAGCGTGAAATATTTGAACGTGAGCGCTCCTTTCCACAGCCCGCTGATGCAGTCCGCGGCGGACAAGCTGGCGCTGGAATTGCGGAATGTGGAAACCGGGCCCGGGCGATGGCCGATTATCTCGAATGTCACGGCCCGGCCTTATGGGCGGGAAGAGCTGGTTGAGCTGCTCTATCGCCAAATGACTCATCCGGTTCGCTGGCGGGAGACGATGGAGTACTTGCACCGGAACGGCATGGACCGGGCGGTGGAAGTCGGGCCTCGCCAGGTGTTGACTCAGCTCATGAAGGAGACTTATCCGGCCGTACAAACCTTCCATGTGGAGCATCCGCAAGAAATGAACACGCTGCGTCCGTTATTCGCTGCGGACGAGACTCGGCGCGACTCCGCGATCGCTGCGGCACAGGCGGCTTTAACGGCCGCCCTCATCGCCCGAAACCGGAATGAGGATGCTGAGGCCTACACAACCGGCGTTGTCGAGCCCATTCGGCAAACCCGGGAACTGATCGAACAAATGCGTCGTCGGGACGGGAATTTGGACGTCATTCAAATCCTGGACCGGATAAGGGAATTGCTGCAGCAGATCTTGAACACCAAACAACTGCCGCCGGACAAGCAGAACGACATTGTCGGCAAACTTCAAGCCATCGGACAGCCGGCCGTCGTATTGCATTGATAAACTTATTTTTTGGGGGGGAAATGGGTGTACACCAAGCAATTTGCAAGTCTGACCGACGTCATGAAAGAGAGAGGAACATCCGAAAATCGAGGCATTACGTTCATTGATGGTGAGGATCAGGAGGTTCGCCTTTCCTATAAGGAGCTGTATGAAGAGTCCTGCCGATTCCTGGGATACCTGCAGCAGCAGGGGGTTAGCCCCGGGCGGGAAATCGTGTTTCAAATCGAGGACAACCGCCGGTTCGTTACGGCTTTCTGGGCGTGCATCCTTGGCGGCATGATCCCGGTCCCCGTCAGCACGGGCAACAATGATGAGCACAAAAGCAAGGTGTTTCGCATCTGGGAGGTGCTGAACGACCCTTATCTGCTGTCCGATTCCAGAATTCTGCTGGATTTGGAGACCTTTACGGAGAAGAGCGGACAAGTTCATTTATTCGATAAGATCCGCGGAAACGTAACTCTTATTGACGACGAGACGGTATTTGCCGGATCATACGACCCCAAACTCCATACCGCCCATCCCGACGAAATCGCCTTTATTCAATTTTCCTCAGGATCGACAGGCGATCCCAAAGGGGTTATGTTGACGCACCAAAACTTGATTCACAACGTTTGCGGGATACTCAACAGTTCCAAAATCACGGCGGAAGACTCCTATTTGCAATGGATGCCTCTGACGCACGATATGGGACTGATTTGCAACCACATCTCTCCGTTAACCGCCAATTTGGATCAATGGATCATTCCGACGTCCCTTTTTATAAGACAACCTCTCTTGTGGATCAAAAAAGCGAGCGAGCACCGGGTAAGCATCATCTCCTCGCCGAATTTCGGTTATAAGTATTTTCTTCAGTTCTTTAAACCGGAAAAGGCAGATTCCTGGGATTTATCCCGGATTCGCATTATTTATAACGGAGCGGAGCCGATTTCCACCGATCTGTGCCACGCCTTTTTGGAAACGCTGGCTCCTTACGGTTTGAAGCGGACGGCGATGTGTACCGTATACGGACTGGCTGAGGCCTCAGTAGGTGTTGCCCTTCCCCCCGTGGAGGATGAATATGTGACCGTCTATGTGGACCGCCGGCACCTGAACCTGGGGAACCGGGTCGTTGAGGTGGACCGGGAATCGGCCCATGCGCTCTCATTTGTCGAGGTCGGCTATGCGATAGACTATTGTCAGTTCCGGATTTGCGACGAGGAAGATGTTGAACTGACGGAGGGGACGATAGGCCACATCCAGATCAGCGGACCCAACGTAACCCGGGGCTATTACAACAATCCGGAAGCGACAGGAAAATTGTTGACGGCGGACGGCTGGGTACGAACCGGCGATTTGGGATTCCGCCGCAACGGTCAGCTGGTCATTACCGGGCGGACGAAGGATATTATCTTCGTTAATGGACAGAACGTGTATCCTCATGATGTGGAGCGGATCGCCGAGGAAGTGGACGGCGTGGAACTCGGCCGGGTGGCGGCCTGCGGGGTCTACAACAAGGATCTCAAGAAGGAAGAGATCGTGCTGTTTGTCGTTTCCAAAAGAAAACTGGATAAATTTTATCCCATCGCACGTGAACTTAAGCGGCTATTGAACGAACGCGGCGGCTGGGAAATCGCCGATATCGTGCCGATCAAGCGAATGCCGAAGACGACCAGCGGAAAGGTGCAGCGCTATAAGCTTGCCCAGCTGTATAGGGACGGCGAGTTTATCGAGGTATCCCGGGAAATGGAAGAGTTGGCACGGGTCCGCAAGGCGGACCAAACGGAGCGAACGGAGGAATTGCGGGAATTCCGCGGTCCGGAGCTTACGCAAACGCAAATCGAGCGGGATATTCAACAAATATGCCGTGAGGTGCTCGGAAAAGACGAGATCGGCATTCGTGACAGTTATTTTGAAATGGGAGCCGGCTCCCTGCATCTGGCACAAATGGCCGACCGGATCGAACAGAAATTCGCGATCAAGCTGGCGGTCGCCGATTTGTTCGCCTACCCTTCGATCGCCGCTCTGGCCAAATACCTGAAGACGGAAGAAACGTTGCTCCGAACTTCGGAAGCAAAGGGAGCCGGAACATCCAGGCGCGATGACAGGGATATCGCCATTATCGGCATGTCCGTCTATTTGCCGGGCTCGGCGACACTCCGGGAGTATTGGGGGAATTTGGCGGAAGGACGCCATCAAATCGGCGAACTTCAGGCGAACCGGCGGGAGGACGCCAAGGACTATTTGTCGGTCATCGGGCTGGAGCGCCAGGAATCCGACTTTAGACCCGGCGGCTATTTGAAGGAAATCGATAAATTCGATTATGCGTTCTTCAAAATTTCCCCCAACGAAGCCAAACTGATGGACCCGAATCAGCGGTTGTTTACGCAGCAAGCCTGGCAAACCCTGGAGGATGCGGGGTATGCGGGAGACAAACTGCGCGGCAGGAAAGTGGGAGTCTACGCCGGCTTTTCAAAGGTAGGATACGATTACGAACGTCTGATTTCCAAAAATGAGCCGGAACGGATTTCCAATTATATCGTGGGGAATCTGCCGTCCGTTTTGGCCAGCCGTATCGCCTATTTCCTCGATTTAAAAGGCCCGGCGGTTACCGTGGACACGGCCTGTTCCTCGTCTTTGGTCGCTGTTCACATGGCCTGCCAGGCCATTCGCCAGGGCGAATGCGAAATGGCGCTGGCCGGCGGGGTCCGAACATCGCTGCTGCCCCTGTCTTTAGGATTGGATATGGAATCCGGAGACGGCTGTACCCGAACTTTTGACGCGGATTCCGACGGGACAGGGGTGAGCGAGGGGGTCGCTTCGGTATTATTGAAGCCGCTGAGTCGGGCCGTGGAGGACAAAGACCATATCTATGCGGTGATCAAGGGCAGCGCAGTAAATCAGGACGGGACGACGGTAGGGATTACCGCGCCAAACCCGGTTTCGCAAACGGAAGTGATCCGGGCTGCATGGCGGGATGCGGAATTGGACCCCAAGGACCTGGCGTTTATTGAAGCTCATGGAACGGGGACGAAACTGGGCGATCCCGTGGAGTTTTCCGCGCTGGAAAAAGCTTTTGCCGGGTATACGGACAAGAAACAGTTCGTCGCATTAGGTTCCGTAAAAGCAAACATCGGCCATACGTTCGAAGCGGCCGGAATCGCCAGTTTGATTAAATCGGCGCTCATGCTGAAGCATCGGCAAAATCCGCCGCTGATTCATTTCAAAGAGCCGAACAAAAACATCCGCCTGGAACAGTCGCCTTTCTATATTAATACGGAGCTCGCTCCGTTTGATGAGTCCGAACTGCCGCTCAAATGCGGAGTCAGCTCGTTTGGCTTCAGCGGAACGAACTGTCATGTGGTGATGGAGGAATATGTCGATCCGGCGTCGGAAACGCCTGTTCAAGAGAAAGGGCAAGACTTGGTGTTTGCTTTATCGGCCAAAACGGAAGGCTCCCTTCGGGAACTGCTGCAACGGTACGTGAACCATTTGGATCTGTACCCGCATCAGACCTTGGCCGATATTTGCTACACGGCAGGGACGGGGCGAGCCCATCTGGAGCATCGAATCGCTCTTGTGTGCCAAACGCGGGAACAACTGTCCCGCAAGCTGTCCGACCTTTTGGCCGATGCAGGACAAGAGGGCGTCTACCGGGGCGTTTACAGGGTCGTTTCGGATTGGGGACGGGAACGGAAGCCCGGTGAAATTACGGAAACGGAATTGGCCCGAATCAGTGATGAAGCGGCGGCCATCGTATCCAAGAGCGACTCGGGAGATACGGAAGCCCGGGGACTTCGGCTTGAACGCTTGTGCGAGCTGTATGTTCAAGGAGCGCGTATCGACTGGGACCAGCTCTATGCCGAGCTTTCCCCCCAGAGGGTCCCTTTGCCGTTATATCCTTTCGAACGCAAACGCTGCTGGATCGATATTGATCCCGCGAAGCTCCGGACAACGGAGAAGTACTCGAATACGAATCAGGGTGAGTGGACGATGACGATGACGGAAACGACCAGCTTGACGGACGATGTGGAACATGCAGTGAAGCGAATGATAAGCGCCGCCTCGGGTTTGGACTTGACGGAGATTGACGACCACGCGCATTTCCTGGAAATGGGACTGGACTCCATCATGCTAGTGCGGATTCGCAAGGAGATTGAGGAAGTGTACCATTTGGATATTGCGATCGAACGGTTTTTCGATTCCATTACCAATGTACAAAGTTTGACCGCGTATATTATCCAAAATGGAGATCCGCAGCCGGAGGTTCGGACGGAGCCTCCTCAACATCGGGATGAACCGGTACGGGAGGAGCAATCCGTGCTTCGGGAAGCGGAGGATCAGCAGCTTCAAGCCGCGGCGGCGGTTTCCGTGGAAGCCGGGGAGTGGGCGGTTCCCGCTGCGGAGAGCACGGAATTGGAGCGCATTCTGGCGCGGCAGATCGAGCTGATGAGCCTTCAACAGCGGAGTGTGGCCGATATCCTTGGACAGCAGTTGGAGCTCCTGAGCGGAAGCGCGGGAAAGAAAAGCATGTCCCAAAGGGGCGCGCAGCAGCTTCGTGTGGTCCCGGGGGTGAAGCCGGGAAAAGTCGATGACGCCGAAAAGATAGCGGCGATCAGACCGGAGGACACGGCTCTTCCGGTAGCCAAAGCGGGCGTTGCGGCCAAAGCGGAAATCGCGGCTAAAGCGGAGAAAGATTCGCAGGAGCCGAAGCCGTTCATCCCTTATCAACCGATGATCATTGGAGAGGCCGGGGAGTTTACCAAGATGCAGCGGCAGTATCTCGACCGCTTCCTCTCGGAGTATGCAAGGAGAACGCAGGGGTCCAAAGCTTATACGCAGCGAACGCGTTATGTGCACGCCAACAACCGCAATGTTTCGGGTTTCCGCTCCTACTGGAAAGAGGCGATATATCCGATCATTGCCGAGCGTTCCTCCGGGTCGCGGATGTGGGATGTGGACGGAAATGAATACATTGATCTAACTATGGGATTCGGTGTGAATCTGCTGGGCCATAACCCGGATTTCCTCGTGGCGGAAATGAAAGCGGGCTCGTCCCCTACGCTGCCGCCGTTGGGTCCGATGTCGGACCTGGCCGGGGAAGTGGCGGAGCGGATCAGCCGGATCACGGGAGTCGATCGCGTAGCTTTCTACAATTCCGGCACGGAAGCCGTCATGGTGTCGCTGCGTACGGCCAGAGCGGCAACGGGACGTTCGAAGGTCGTCATCTTCTCCGGGTCCTACCATGGTACATTCGACGGAGTTTTGGGCGTGGCCGATCCGGAATCGGACGAAGCTTCGGCGCTGCCGATGGCACCGGGTATCCAGGAGAATTTTGTCCGAGACGTGATGATGTTGAACTACAATAAGCCCGAAACCCTGGACGTGATCCGCAAGCATGCCCATGAATTGGCCGCCGTGCTCGTAGAGCCCGTGCAGAGCCGTCGGCCGGATTTGCAGCCGGGCCGGTTTTTGCAACAGCTCAGAGAGATTACTTCCCAGTCGGGAACGGCGCTGATCTTCGACGAAGTCATCACCGGTTTCCGTATTGGACTGGGCGGCGCCCAGGCCTGGTTCGGCGTTCAGGCCGATCTGGTGGTGTACGGCAAGGTGGTGGGTGGAGGAATGCCGATCGGGATCGTGGCCGGGAAAGAACATTTTATGGATCCGATCGATGGCGGGACCTGGAATTTCGGCGACGATTCCTATCCGCGGAAGGCCGCCCAAAAAACGTTCGTCGGCGGAACGTTCTGCACCCATCCGCTGACGATGCGCGTAGCCTTAAGAACGATCGATTTTTTGGAATCGCAAGGCTCCGCGTTGTACGAGGAATTGAACAGCAAGACGGAGAGGTTCGTCCGCGAGCTGAACGCCTTCTTTAAAGCAGGCAACGTACCGATTTATATGGTGAATTTCGGTTCGTTGTTCCGGTTTGTATCTTTTGGCGACATTGAACTGTTCTTTTATCATTTGATTCATAAAGGGCTGTATGTGTGGGAAGGACGGAACTGTTTCCTGTCCACCGAGCACACTCAGGAAGACATCGACGAAATCATCCGCATTGTAAAAGAGAGCGTCGGCGATCTGCAGCGGGGCGGCTTTCTACCGGGAATTCCATTGCCGCCGGACGATGACGGCGGAGGGAGGAGCGTCCGGTTATCCAATGAACAGAAGCAGCTGTGGATGTCCTCCGTTTCCGGGGGACCCGCCTCCGCTTCCCTGAACGAATCCGTTTTGCTCCATATGAAGGGGGCGCTGAACCTGGTAGCCTTGCAGCAAGCGGTAGATCTGCTGGTTCAGCGCCACGAAGCTTTACGAACCGTCATCGATGCAAGCGGGGAATGCCAAGTCATTCTGCCCCAAGCGCATGTTCCGGTTCAGGTTCAAGAATTGCGCGGCCGTTCCGGCGCCGAGGGCAAGGACGAGCTGGATCGTTGGATGGCCGAGGATGCTTCTCGAGCATTCGATCTTCATGCCGGGAAGCCTTTGTTTAGAATTACCGTACTTCAACTGGCCGAACAGGAATCGATCCTGGCACTTACGTTTCATCACATTGCCGTTGACGGTTGGTCCATTGCGGTGTTTGCCGGCGAATTGGAAGAAGCCTACTCGGCTATCTGCCAGAAACGCGGGCCTAAGCTCCCTCAGCCTGTCCAGTTCCGTGAGTATTTACAGTGGCAGGAAAGGAAGCTGAAGCAGCCGGAAGCCGATGAGGCCGCGGCGTTCTGGACCGCGCAATTCGAGCGGCCCGTTCCCGTCGTGCAACTGCCGTCGCCGAGCGGACATCTCGTCAAGAAGACGTTTAAAGCCGGCAGACAAACTGTAACACTTGATCGCGATATCACGAAAGAGTTGAGAGCGCTAAGCATCCGCAGCAAAAACAGCTTATTCATCACGATGCTCGCGGCTTACGGTTTGTTTTTGCATCGGCTTGCCGGACAAGGACAAATTGTCGTCGGCATCCCGACCGCGGGGCAATCCCATATGGGGGAAACCCATCTGGTAGGAAATTGCGTGAATATGCTTCCGGTGTATACGGAAATCAACGGCAGCGAGACCGTCGCCGATTACATGGATGCCGTAAAGCTGGCTATGCAGCGATTGGACCGGCATCAAAGCTATTCTCTGGCAAGCCTGGTCGAACGCATGCCAGGGGCGCATATGCCCGCCATCAACATCTTATTCAATATGGACCGTCCGGTACGCCGCCTGAACTTCAGCGGATTGGACACCGAAATGATCCCTTATCCGGTACAGCATCTGCATTATGACCTGTTTCTCAACGTGACGGAGATTAACCAGGAATTAAGATTGGATATCGATTACAGCACCGATTTGTTCGAACCCCGGGTGATGGAGCTCTGGGCGGAAGGATACCGCCAATTGCTGCTGGCCATGGCGCAGGATTCATCCCGGAAGGTGTCTGAGCTGTCGTTGATGTCGGAGGAGCAGTCCCGGTTTGTCTTGCAGCTAAGTCACCGGCATGGAGCACATATTCTTGACTCCTTCCGGCATCCGCTTCCCGTAGGCGCTGTGGGCGAGCTGCACATAACGGATCCGGAGGCGGGGGCCATGGTACCTTCGGGGAAGCTGGGGATGTTCACGCCTTCCGGAGCTTTGAAAATTTGCGGCGAGACCCAACGCATAGCAGAGATCCGCGGATACCGCGTCAATCTGTCGCAGTTGGAAGAGAAGCTGCGGGAGCTACCCGGTCTGGAAGAGGCTCGGGTGCTGGTTCGGGTGGTTGACGGGCGACATATGCCGGAACTTATGGCTTACATTGCTCCCTCCCCGGGAAGGGACGCCTCACAACTAAGAGCCGAGATGACAGAGCGTCTGCCCGAATATGCGATCCCTACCCATGTGGTTATGCTGGAGTCGTTCCCGCTGCTGGAAGATGGGGCCGTTGACGTAGGCAGGCTGCCGGAACCGGCTGCATTTTCGCGGAATGCCGAGCCGCTAAACGGAACGGAAGCGGGAATTGCCCGGATTTGGAGCGAGCTCCTTGGCGTTGAGAAGATCGGTGCGCAAGATCATTTCTTCGCCCTGGGCGGGAATTCCCTGAAAGCCACCGTGATGCTGTCGCGAATTTATCAGGAGTTCGGCAGGCAAATTCCGATCGGACCATGGTTCCAGCAACCGACGATTCGGCAGCTGGCGCGTATGCTGGACAGCGGCCCGGAAGACTCGTACGAACCGATTCCGCTGCAGGAGAGGCGGGATACTTATGAAATTTCAGCCGCCCAGAAGCGCATTTATATTTTGGAGCAGCTTGATGAAAATCCATGGGTCCATCATATTCCGGGCCGGATTACACTCCAGGGCAAGCTGGACCGCGAGCGGATTTTGAAGGCGCTGGAGCAAATTGCCGCCAGACATCAGGTGTTCAGAACGACCTTTGAAATTCAGAACGGGGACATCGTCCAACGGGTCGGCGAACCGGCTGCCCTGAAGATCCCGTACACGGAGCTGTCTCCAACGGAAACCTTGGAAGACCGGTTCCGGCATTTTATGAAGCCGTTCGACCTGACCCGAGCCCCGCTTTTCCGGGCGGAGCTGGTTAAGGTGTCCGAAACGGAGCATGTTTTGTTTGTGGATACGCATCATTTGATCTCGGACGGTTATTCCATGGCCGTATTTATGCGGGAACTGGTGGAACTGTACCAAGGGCATGTTCTGCCGGAGTTGAAGGTGCAATATACCGATTTCTCCATTTGGCAGCACCGCGTGACGGACGAACAAAAAATAATGAAGCAGGAAGCGTACTGGCTTCATCAATTGGAAGGGGAGCCGCCGGTTTTAAACTTGCCGACGGACTATCCGCGCCCGGGTCAGTTGAGCATGGAAGGCGAGCGCTTGCGCCTGGTCCTGGACGCGGGCCTGACAGAGCGGCTCCGCCGTCTTGCGGCGGAAACCGGAACGACGCTGTTTATGGTCTTGCTGTCCGCTTATAAGGTGCTGTTGCACAAATATACCGGGCAGGATGACCTCATTGTCGGTACTCCGGTTTCCGGGCGCAATCATCCCGACATCGAGCCGTTGATTGGCGTGTTCATCAATACCGTCGCCATTCGCAGTTACCCGGTCAAAGACAAAACGTTCCACGCCTTTTTGGAAGAGGTCCGGCGCAGTTGCCTCGGTGCGTTCGACCATCAGGATTACCCGTTCGAATGGCTGGTCGACAAGCTTAACATCCGGAGAGATACCAGCCGGAATCCGCTGTTCGATACGATGTTCATTTTGCAGAACATGGAGATGGAGGAAATGTCCGCGGCGGGCGTGACTTTTAAACCGGAAGAGATCAATCCGGGAGTGTCGCCCTATGATCTCACGCTGAGCGCCGAGGACTGGGACGAGAAGTCCGTCGCGTTGCACCTGGATTACAGCACCGCGCTGTTCAAGCGGGAAAAAGCGGAGCGGATGCTGTCCCATTATGCGAATATTTTAAGCGCCGTGGCGAACTACGCGGATGTGCGTTTATCTCAAATCGACCTTTTGTCCGCAGAGGAGCGCCGGCAGCTGCTTGTTGATTTTAATGCAACCGAGATGACCTACGACCTGGAGTTGACGGTCGACCTGCTGTTTAAACAGCAGGCGGAACGCACCCCGGATGAGGTTGCGATTGTCTGGAACAGCGAGCCGTATACCTATCGTCAGTTGGACGAGAAATCGGACCGGCTTGCCTCTTCGCTTCGGAACAAAGGGGTCGTGCCGGGAACAATCGCGGGTGTCATGGTTACGCGTTCGGTCCATATGATCGTTGCCTTGTTAGCGGTGTTGAAAGCGGGAGCCGCGTACTTGCCGATTGATCCTGATTATCCGGCGGACCGGATTGAATATATGCTGACCGACAGCGAAGCGGAAGTGTTGCTGACCGAGCCGGGATTGACCAACCCGGTGGCTGACCGCGTAACCACACTGTTCGTGCAGGATGAAAGTTTGTATCGGGAAACGGAACACAATAGCGGCGGACTGGAGCAGATGCATACGGCCGAGCATCATGCCTATGTCATTTATACCTCCGGGTCCACGGGCAATCCCAAGGGTGTCATGATCACGCACCGGGCGGTTCATAACTTTATCGAGGGGATGGCCCAAAAAATCAGCTTTGTCCCCGGGAAGAGCATGCTGGGCCTAACGACGATTTCCTTTGATATCTTTGTGCTGGAAACCTGGGTTCCTTTGGCCAAAGGACTTACCGTCGTCATTGCGAACGAGGCGAACCAGCTCGATCCCGCTGCACTCCACCGTCTGATTGCGGATCATCGCGTGGAAATGCTGCAGATGACCCCGTCCCGGTTAAAGATGCTGCTGGCCGCCGATCCGCATATGGCATTTCTACAAAATTCGACAGACCTCATGCTCGGCGGAGAACCGCTTCCGGTTCATTTGCTGCACCGGCTGCAGGAACTCCCTCATTTAAAAATTTTTAATATGTACGGTCCGACGGAAACCACGGTTTGGTCCTGCGTCAGCGAGGTGACAGCCAAGAAGCTGGTGGATATCGGCGGGCCGATTGCGAACACGCAAATTTATCTTGTTGATGAAAGCGACCAGATGGTTCCGATCGGCGTTCCCGGCGAACTATGCATCGGCGGAGACGGTTTGGCGGCGGGCTACTGGCGCCGGGAGGATTTGACGGAACAGAAATTCGTCGATAATCCGCACGCCGAAGGACGCAAGATGTACCGTACGGGAGACCTGGCGAAATGGAGGGAAGACGGGAGCCTGGAATACATCGGAAGAACGGATTTCCAGGTGAAAGTTCGCGGGTACCGGATCGAGCTGGAAGAAATCGAAAGGACGATGATCCGGCAGCTCCCGGTGAAGGAGTCCGTGGTGGCCGCCAAAGAGGATGAACTGGGCAATGCCTATTTATGCGCCTATTATGTGCCTCTGGCCGGGGCGGAGCTCGGATCGATTCGGGAAAGTCTGTTGAAGACGCTGCCCGAGTACATGGTGCCGTCCTATTTTATCCCGCTCGAGCGCATGCCTTTGACCCCGAACGGAAAAATCGACAAGAAGGCTTTGCCTGAACCGGAAGCGGAAGCGGGCCAGCATTCGCACGAGACCTATGTGCCGCCGGGAAATGCGATCGAAGAGCAGTTGGTTCGCATATGGCAGGAGGAACTGGGGGTAGCGCGAATCGGCATTTACGATAACTTCTTTGAACGCGGCGGCCATTCCCTGAAAGCGACAGTGATGATTGCCCGAATCAATCGGGAAATGGGCGCGGACATCCCGGTGAGAAGCTTTTTCAAATATGCCACCGTTCAGGGATTAGCCCGGCTGATTCAGCAAGCGGAGCGCAGCGACTTTGCCGAAATTCCCGTCGCGGCGGCGCAAAGCTACTATTCCTTGTCCCCGGCGCAAAAGCGCTTGTTCATGCTGGATCAGATGAACGGGGGCGGTACCTCTTACAACATGACCGCGGCTTTTGAAATCGCGGGAAAACTGGACCTTGAGAGAATGGAAGCGAGCTTCCGGGCTCTGATGCAAAGGCATGAAGCGTTTCGCACCTCCTTTCAAATGATCGACGGGGAGCCGGTGCAGATGATCCACACCGACTCGCCGTTTAAGGTCGAACATGCGGGATGGGTGAACGAGGCCGACTTGCACCGGATGGCCAAGCGTTTTGCGGCCCCATTCGATTTAAGCCGGGCCCCGTTGTTCCGGGCCACTCTGGCGCAACAAGGTGTGGACCATTATATTTTGCTGATCGATATGCACCATATTATTTCGGACGGCACCTCCATCGAAGTGTTCATTGAGGAATTCAATACGCTTTACAGCGGAGGGGAACTGCCGGAACTTCGCATTCAATATAAAGATTATGCCGTGTGGCATAATGAACAGTTGGCCAAGGGGGCATACGAGGAGCATAAGCAGTACTGGCTGGAGCAATTTGCCGGTGAACTGCCCGTGCTCAACCTGCCGGCCGATTTCCCGCGGCCCCAGGTTCAAAGCCAGAACGGAGCCGCGCTGGAGGCCGCGGCCGGCGGTGAGCTAACGGCCCAATTAAAGCGGTTGGCCCATGAGACGGGGACGACGCTGTATATGATTTTGCTGGCCGGCTACAGCGTCCTTTTGTCCAGGTACGCTGGGCAGGAGGACATTATCGTGGGCTCCGCGGTCGCCGGGAGAGAGCATGCCGATCTGCGCAAGGTGATGGGGGTATTCGTCAATACGCTGGCGATGCGAACCCGGCCGGAAGGTCGGAAGAGCTTCCGCACCTATCTGGAGGAAGTCAGAGAGGTCTGCTTGAACGCTTACGACCATCAGCAGTATCCGTTTGAGAGCTTGGTAGAAGCGTTGGCGGTTCCGAGAGATCTCAGCCGCAGCCCGTTGTTTGACGTGATGTTAACGATGCAAAATGCCGGAGAAGACGACTTTCAAGTGGAGGGCTTATCCGTCAAGCCGTATCCTCTGAGCCTGAATTCGACCAAATTCGATATCTCCCTGCTGGCCCGGGTAACGGAGGACGATATTTTTCTGGAATTTGTCTATTGCACGGCTTTATTTACCGCCGATACGATGCAGCGGTTTGCCCGGCTTTTGGTTCATGTGCTGCGGACGTTTGCGGATTGCCCGGATCTGGCATTGGCCCGCTTGTCCCTGCTATCCGGTGAGGAGAGGGCGGAACAACAAATGCCTGCCCTCCTTAGTCAGGAAGGCGAGGGTGGAGCCTCAGGCACCCAGCCTGAATACGCCACGGTCGTCGAATGGTTTGAAGCGCAGGCACAGCTTACGCCGAATGAAATTGCTTTGGTTTATGGGGAGGAGAGATGGAGTTTCTCCGAACTCAACGCGAAAGCGAACCGGCTGGCGAAAATGATGCTGGAAAGCGGTTTTTCGGAGGGAAGCGGCATAGCCGGAATCATGATGGAGAACCGGCCCGAGACGATGGCGGCATTGCTGGGTGTATTCAAAGCGGGGGGAGCCTACATGCCGATTGATCCCGAATTTCCGCAAGAGCGGATCAGGTTTATGCTGGCCGACAGCGGTTCGCAATTCCTGCTGACGTATGCCGACAGTTTAGCGGGATTGGAGAACGTAGAGCAGCTCTTCCTTTTGGATCAGCTTAAAACGACCGAAGGTCTGGAGTCTAACTTGAACATGCCTGTCCGTGAGGACGATCTGGCTTATGTTATCTACACCTCGGGCACAACCGGAACGCCGAAAGGGGTCATGATCGAACACCGGAATTTAACGAATTATGTACATTGGTTTGTCACGAGCCGGGGAATCGGCCGGGAGGACCGAACGATGCTGCTTTCTTCGGCCGGCTTCGATCTCTGCTATACCGCATTGTACCCCGCGCTCGTCAGCGGATGCGAACTGCACCTGCTTGACCGTCAGGATATTGTGGATCCGCAGTCTGTGCTGGATTATATATCGCTGCACCGAATCACCTATATCAAGGCGACGCCATCATTATTTCATCTGCTGGTGAACCATGAACGCTTCGACACGGTGGGAACCCTGGATTCGCTGAAGCTCATCGTACTGGGAGGGGAGAAGATCAAGATTCCCGATGTAGAGCGGTATTTCGCGCGATACCCGCATACGCGGTTCCTGAATCATTACGGCCCTACGGAAGCGACGATCGGGTGTGTTGCGCATTCGGTTGATTTGGACGGATTTCCGGCATTTTCACGGCAGCCGGTCATCGGCAGGCCGATCTTCCATGCGGAAGCTTATATTTTGGACGCTTACGGCAATTTGCTTCCGGACGGGGTGCCGGGAGAGCTTGCGGTCGCCGGCCGCGGGGTTGGGCGCGGTTATTTGAACAAGCCGGAGCTTACCGGGGAAAAGTTCGTCCCCCATCCGTTCAACCCCGAGCAGCGGCTTTACAAAACGGGAGATCGGGCTAAACGGCTGCCGGGCGGGGATATCGAGTTTATCGGGAGAATCGACCACCAATTGAAAATCCGCGGCTACCGGGTCGAACTGGCCGAAATCGAAGCTCAGCTTGCGGGTCATCCGGGGATCCGGGAAGTGGCGATTACTGTCAAGGAAGGCGGGGACGGCACCAAGTTTTTGTGTGCCTATGCGGTTACGCCTGAACCTCTGACAGCGGCGGAGATACGAAACTATTTGGCCTCCAGGCTGCCCGCCTACATGGTGCCTTCCGCTTACGTCTTTCTCGATCACATGCCGCTGAACGAGAACGGAAAGGTGAACCTTAAGGTCCTTCCCGAGCCCGTGATTGAATTGGAGCCATCCGATCCGGAATCGGCCCCGGTGAATGAAGCCGAGGAAATCCTGGTCCGGGTATGGGAAGAAATCCTGGGTGTTAAGGGAATCGGGACGAGCCATCACTTTTTTGAAAGCGGCGGAGACTCCATCAAGGCCTTGCAGGTATCTTCAAGATTAATGTCGCATGGGCTGAAAATGGAAATGAGAGATCTGTTCAAGTATCCGACCATCCGGGAATTAGGCAGATACGTACAGCCTCTGGCCCGCAAAACCGCTCAGGAACCGGTGACCGGGGAAGTCGGGCTTACTCCGATTCAAAGCCGGCTGTTTGAACAGCGATGGGAGCATATCCACCATTACAATCATTCCGTGATGCTCTTTCGGCGGGAAGGATTTGATCCGCTCATCGTCTCGCAGGCCTTCGATCGCTTGGTGGAGCATCATGATGCGTTGCGGATGAAATACCGGCAGGAGGAACATGGGGTCGTGCAAGTCAACGAAGGACTTGAGGGTCAAGGGTTTTATAACTTGCAAGTGATCGATGTAACGGGATCTGCCGATGAACGGGCCGAAATCGAGCGGCAATCGGCCGAGCTGCAGACGAAGCTGCATGTCGAAAGAGGCCCGCTTAGCCAACTGGCCGTTTACCACACGGCAGCCGGAGATTATTTATTGATCATTATTCACCATCTGGTGGTTGACGGGGTGTCCTGGCGGTTCATCCTGGAAGATTTCTCAACGGTCTATAAACAATTGCTTGAGCGGATTCCGGTTCGGCTTCCGGACAAAACCGATTCCTTCAAGGACTGGTCGGAGCGGCTCGCGGCGTATGCCGTGAGCGCCGGATTGCTGAAAGAAGCCGGATATTGGAACGCCGTTGAGCGGACGCCCGTGATTGAATTGCCCGTCGACCGCGCCATCTCGTTGAATCTGGCCGGGGATCATGCCAAAATGCAATGGACGTTGGACCCCGATTTAACGCGCAGCCTGTTAACGGATGCCCACCATGCCTACAGCACGGAGATCAACGATCTCCTGCTGGCCGCTCTGAGCCGGACGCTGCAGGAATGGGCGAGGGCCGGTTCCGTCCTGATCCAATTGGAGGGCCATGGCAGGGAAGACATCGTGAAGGGGCTGAATGTATCGAGAACGGCAGGTTGGTTTACCTCGATCTTCCCGTTCGTGCTCGGTTCGGCGGACACGGTGGATTTGGCCGGGCTGATCAAAAGAACCAAGGATGATTTGCGGAGGGTCCCGGGCAAAGGACTGGGCTATGAGATCATGAAGTATTTAACGGTCAAAAAGTCGAACGCGGAGCTTCCCTTGGAATTCCGGTTGAAACCGGAGGTCATCTTCAATTACCTGGGGCAGTTTGACCACGATGTCGCCCGGACGGATCTGTTCGAATTGTCCGGATTATCGACAGGACCCGAGGTCGGTGCGCGGATCGAAAAGGCCTATAAGCTGGAATTCAACGCCATGGTATCGGGCAAACAGTTCACGATGACCATGAATTACAACAGGCATCAATACCACACGGAAACGGTGGAATGGCTGGCCCGCCGGTACAGGGATCATCTGACCGAAATCATCCGTCATTGCTGTCGTAAAGAAGCCAAGGAAGTGACACCAACGGACTATCAGTACAAAAAACTTACGCAAAAACAATTGGATTCGATTTCCCAAAAGCTGAAAAAGAAGCTGTAATCTTTGCCTGATTGCGGAAGCTGCCGGATTTTGATCGAGAAGATCCGGCAGCGAAATAAATGGGGAGTGTGTGAATTTGAGCGAACATGAAATCGATAAGATCTACCCGCTTTCGCCGACGCAAGAAGGGATTTTATTCCACTCCTTGCTGGAACCGGACTCCGAAGCGTACTTTGAGCAGGTTTCGTTCACGCTCAAAGGGGAACTATGTCCCGAAACGCTGAAACGCAGTTTCGCGAAACTGGTCGACCGCTATGATGCGCTGCGAACGGTATTTATATTTACGGAAGTGGAACAGCCCTTGCAAATCGTGCTGAACCAGCGTGATCCGCAAATCGACTACATGGACGTAACCGGATATCCCCAAGACGAACGGTCCCGAAGGGTGGAAGCTTATCAAGACCAAGACCGGGAGCGGAAATTCGATTTGGAAACCGGACCGCTGCTGCGGATGGCTGTTTTTAAAATGGACGAAGAAGTCCATAAGGTCGTCTGGAGATTTCACCACATTATTATGGATGGTTGGTGTATGGGGATCCTGGCTCAAGATTTATTCCGGATTTATGAGGCGCTGGCGGGCGGTCTTCCGCTTCAACTGGACCCCGCTTATCCGTACAGCGACTATATCATGTGGCTGAGTGAGCAGGACCAGGAAGAGGCGCTGCGGTATTGGGGCGGCTATCTGGGAGATTATGAACTGCAGGCTCGGGTTCCCTCCGTTGGAGGCGAGGCGAAAGATGGGTTCGATCATCGAAGATATCAGTTTAAATGGGATGAGAAAACGACCCGGCGTCTCCAGAGGCTGGCTGTAAACAACCAAGTGACTTTAAGTACGGTATTTCACGCCATTTGGGGTATCTTACTGCACCATTACAACCATTCCGAAGATGTGGTATTCGGCTCGGTCGTCTCGGGAAGGCCGCCTGAACTACCGGGAATCGAGAGCATGGTAGGCTTGTTCATCAACACGCTTCCTTTGCGGGTCAAGAGCGGCGCGGGCACTTCGTTTCGGGAACTGCTTCGTCAAGTGCATGATTCGATTCTGGAGGCGAACCGCTACAGCTATGTTTCCCTGGCGGATATTCAAGCGAAAACCGCGCTTAAGCATCATCTGATTAACCATATTCTCGTTTTTGAAAATTATCCGCTGGAAACGACGAACGGCGACGGAGAGAAAGCTCTTTCCGTGACCGATAGCGAAATGTTGGAGCATACCAACTATGATCTGGATATTACGGTGTTTCCCGAACGGGAACTCGAAGTACTGTTTACTTATAACGGGCTCGTCTATGAGGAAAGCTTGCTGCGGAGCCTGGAAGGCCATTTGAGGCGGATCGTGGAGACCGTCCTGGAGAATGAGCGGATTTTGGTTCAAGACATCGATATCATTACGGACCAGGAAAAAGAGACGATCCTTGCCGACTTTAACCGCACGGACAAAGCGTTCAGGCTGGACAAGCCCGCCCACCGGTTATTCGAAGAAAACGTTCGCCGTCATCCCGATAAAATCGCGCTGCTCTATAGAGAGGAGGCGATTACGTACGCCCGGTTGAACCGGAATGCGAATCGCCTGGCGCGCATTTTTAGGGAGCGCGGCCTGGGTCACGGCGATTTTGCGGCCGTTATGCTGGAGCGCTCGCCGTTGATGGTTGAAAGCATTTTGGCGATATGGAAACTCGGAGCCGCGTACATCCCGGTAGACGTTTCTTACCCCGAGGAGCGAAAGGCCAGGATTGTCGCCGACTCGGAGGCCAAAATCATCGTGACGCTTTCCGACTATGCGGATGAAGGCTTATGTCACCGGTATCCGGGCCGGCTTGTCGAGATGGACCTTCTGGTTCGCCCGGCGGATCAGGAAGCGGAGAGCGATCTTGACCTGCCGGTGGCCATGACCGACCTGGCCTATACGCTTTTTACTTCGGGCTCCACCGGGAGACCGAAAGGCGTCATGATCGAGCATTTGGGCATGCTCAATCATATTTGGGCGGAGGCGGACGATCTCGGCTTAAACGATCAACTAATCTTTGCCCAGACGGCAAATCACTGCTTCGACATTTCGGTATGGCAGTTGTTCGGCGCTTTGATACTGGGGGGAACAACGGCGATTTATCCGGACGAGCTGATCCTGGAACCCGGTTCATTTATTCATCATGTGATCCGGGATCGGGTAACTTTGCTCGAAGTGGTCCCCTCTTATTTGGGGATTTTGCTGGACATCGTGGAGGAGCGGGTAATCCGCTTCGAACATTTGCGGCATCTGATGATTACCGGTGAGGCGGCGACGCCGGCCCTGGTTGCCCGCTGGTTTGAGCTTTGCCCGGATGTCAGAATGGTCAACGCCTACGGACCCGCGGAAGCATCCGACGACATCTGCCAATACGTGATGGATCGGACGCCGGAGAATCGCGGGTACATTCCGGTCGGAAAGCCGCTGCCCAATATCCGCATCTATATCGTGAATAGCCGGATGCGGCTGTGCCCTGTCGGGATCGTGGGAGAAATCTGCGTGGCCGGCATCGCGGTCGGAAGGGGCTATCTGAACGATTCGGAACGGACGGGTCAAGTCTTTATGGAGGATCCGTTCGGTCCGGAATCTGGCGTGCGGTTGTACAAAACCGGAGATTTGGGCCGATGGCTCCCGGACGGAAATCTCGAGTTTGTCGGCCGGAAAGACCATCAGGTTAAAGTCAGAGGCTTTCGTATCGAACTGGGCGAAATCGAACACCGGTTGAGCGAGCACGAACAGATCCGGGAAGCCGCCGTTCTTGTGAAGGAATCCGGTGAAGGCGAAAAATACTTGTGCGCCTACTATACTGCGAACCACGCCCTTCCGGTGTCCGGACTGAAGGATTATTTACATGGTTGTTTACCGGAATACATGGTGCCCGCCGTCTTTGTCCAATTGGAAGAGATGCCGCACAATGCCAACGGAAAAATCAACCGCAGCCAGCTGCCCGATCCGGTTGATCTCCGGTCCGACGAAGGTTTTGTACCGGCCCGCAACGGGACGGAAGAGACCTTGGTTTCCATTTGGTCGGAGGTTTTGGACGCCGGACGTGTCGGTACGCACGATAATTTCTTTGAATTGGGCGGCCATTCCCTGAAAGCAACGGTGATCGTGTCGAGAATACACGGAGAGCTTGGCGTGGACGTGAAAGTGAAGGACGTGTTCCGCTTCCCGACCGTGGCGCTTCTGGCTGAACGGATTGGGGAGTTAAACGACGGGAGGAGCCCAACCTCGTCCATTTTTCCGGTTCCGGCCAGTATCCATTACCCGGTCAGCCCGGCGCAAAGAAGAATGTATGTGTTGAACACCCTGGAGGAGTCGGGCTCAACCGCCTACAATATGCCGTTCGCCTATCGCGTTGCGGGGGAAGTAAACACGGCGCATTTGCAGCGGATTGTCGATCAAATGGTGGAGCGGCACGAGGTTTTCCGCACCTCATTTCACGTCGTGGACGGTGAACTTGTGCAAAAGGTTCATCCCCGGGCGCACTGCCGGGTGGAAACCGTGGAGATGCTTGGCGCGGCAAGAGAGGAGGTTCAGCGGCAAATCTCCTCCTTCATCCTTCCCTTTGACTTGGAGGAAGCTCCGTTGCTGCGAATTCGTCTGCTGCAAACCGGACAAGAAGAGAATGTGCTGTTCATCGACATGCATCATATTATTTCCGACGGCCTGTCTGGGGACCTGATGCTGCGTGAACTGGAACAGTTGTATCGGGGTGACCGGCTGCCGCCGCTGGAAATTCAGTACAAGGATTATGCGGCCTGGTTGAACGGACGGCTGTCGGGCGAAGAGATGAAGGCGCATGAGGCGTATTGGCTGGAGCACTTCAGCGGGGAACTTCCCGTGCTGAACTTGCCCTTGGATTACAGAAGGCCAGCTATGCAAAGCTTTAACGGCGAAACCCTGCCGTTTTCGCTGCAATCCGAACTTTCCGGTGCGCTTCGGGAGCTGTCCCGAGACACGGGCTCCACTTTGTTTGCCGTCATGCTGTCCGCTTATTATGTACTCTTGTCGAAATATACCGAGCAGGAGGATATCGTAGTCGGATCGCCGGTCGCCGGACGCCAACACCGGGATGTCCAGGACATGTTGGGGATGTTTATCAATACGGTGGCGCTGCGCGGTTTTCCGGAACGGCAGAAGACGTTCCGCCAGATTGTGCAGGAGGTCCGGGACCATACCTTGTCGGCGATCGATCATCAGGATTTGCCGTTCGAACGGCTGGTCGAGCTGCTCAATGTCGACCGGGACACGAGCCGCAACCCGCTCTTTGATACGATGTTCAATTTGACGGACCGGGAGAAGCCGCAAGTTCAGCTCGGCGAATTGCTCCTTACCCCATACGAATTGAAGCATGAAATCTCCAAGTTCGATCTCATGCTGGATGTGTATGCGGATGAAGCGGAGATTCATTTTGATCTGCAATATAATACCGATCTTTTTAAAAAACCAACCGCTGCGCAAATCGGCCGGCACTACGTAGAGCTTCTGCAAAACCTGGTTGTTCACCCGGATCGCCCTTTGGCCGCAGCCGAATGGCTCTCAGAGAATGAGCGGGAGAAGTTGATCGAACTGGGCCGGGGGAAAGCCGCGGATTACGATTTCAGCTTGACGTTGCCCCGCCGGTTTGAGCGGTTTGTCTTGGAGCAGCCGGAAGAAACGGCAGTGAAATGCGGCGGGAACGTCTGGACTTATGCGGAACTGAATGCCCAAGCGAATCGGATCGGCCGCTATTTGCAAAGACGTTTAGGGGAAATGCCGGCTGATACGGTTGCCGCGGTCATGCTGGAGCGTTCCCCCGATTTTATCCAGAGCGTGCTCGGAATTTGGAAGGCGGGCGGGGCTTATGTGCCGATAGACATCGAGTACGGGGTAAAGCGGAAAGCTCGTATCCTGGAGGATTCCGGGGCACAAATACTCATTACTCATTCGGAATTTCTGCAGGATGGTTTGGAAGCCCTGTACGAAGGGGACATCTTGTGCCTGGACCAAGTGATGGATGAACTGATGCGCGAAATTCCGGAAAATCTGGAACATACCCATGATCCGGACAGCCTGGCCTATATCCTGTTCACCTCCGGATCCACCGGAAAGCCGAAAGGCGTAATGATCGAGCACAAGGGTCTGTTGAACCACGTCCTTGCGGAAGCCGATGAGCTGGGTTTGGACCGCCGCCTGGTCTTCGCCCAAAACGCGAATATCTGTTTTGATATTTCGGTTTGGCAGTGCTTCGGAGCTTTGGCTTTGGGCGGAACGACCGCTATTTACCCGCAGGAATCCGTATTGGAGGTCGAGCGGTTTATAGAGGGGATTATCGCAGACCGGGTCGCGCTTCTGGAAGTAGTCCCTTCCTATCTGGCGGTCATGCTGGACGTGCTGGAGCAGACCGGTGCGAAATTGCAAGCCCTCCGTTACTTGATGATTACGGGCGAAGCGATCAAGCCGGATCTGGCCCGAAGATGGCTTGCCTTATATCCCGGGATTCCCGTCGTGAATGCCTACGGGCCCGCGGAGGCGGCCGATGATATCAGCCAGCACGTGATTCGCGAACTTCCCGAGGGAGTGGACAACGTCCCTATCGGCAAACCGCTGGCGAATTTGAATCTGTATGTGGTCGACGAGCAGATGAACCTATGTCCGGCAGGCGTGTACGGGGAAATCTGCGTATCCGGAGCCGGGGTCGGCCGCGGTTATATTCACGATCCGGAAAGAACGGGCCAGTCGTTCATGGAAGATCCCTTTAGAAGGGGGACAGGGGAGTCGCTGCGACTGTATAAAACCGGTGATTTGGGACGCTGGCTTCCCGACGGGAATCTGGAGTTTGCCGGACGTAAAGATTTTCAGGTGAAAATCAGGGGCTTCCGCATTGAGCTGGAGGAAATCGAAGTTTGCATTCAGCAATCCCCTTTTATCCGGCAAACGGTCGTCTTGGCCAGGGAAGATGAAACCGGGAGCAAATATTTGTGCGCTTATTTGGTGCCAGACCCTTCCATGCTCGGCCATGAGGAAGATTGCATTCATAAGCTGAAGGAAGAATTGGCGGCCGCGCTGCCCGGCTATATGATCCCCGCTTATTTCATCACCCTGGAGCGGATGCCGCTGCTGGCCAGCGGCAAGGTTGACCGGGCCGCCCTGCCGGCTCCCGAGCGGGACAACGCTTCGGCGGACGATTACGCCGCACCGCGCGATGAAGTGGAGCGCATGCTGGCTTCGGTTTGGGAGGAGGTTCTAGGCGTCCGTCAGGTCGGCATCGACCACAATTTCTTCGAGCTTGGGGGAGACTCAATCCGCGCGATTCAAATATCCTCCAAGCTGAGCAGTCAAGGTTATACGCTGAAAATGAAGGACCTGTTTCAGAATCCGGTAATCCGGAAGCTGTCCAAGTATGTGGAAGCCGATCATCGTGAGATCGATCAAGGGCCTGTCGAGGGATTTGTTGAATTGACTCCGATTCAACGATGGTTCTTCGCATCCGGGTTCACGCCGGCGAATCATTGGAACCAGGCCGTCGTTCTCTTTAAGGAGGATGGGTTCGATCCAGAGATTCTTGCGGAAGCCTTCCGCGGGCTGGTCCGCCATCATGATGCATTAAGAATGGTCTATCGGCCGGATGGCGGAGGATGGAAGCAATACAACGAAGAGGCGGCCGGAGAGGATCCGCGTTCCTGGTTCGATCTGTTCGTAGCGGCCGTGCCGGAAGGGGAAGAGGGCCGGCTGGAAATCTCCCGTCAATTGGACCGGCTTCATGGCAGTATAGATCTGGAGCGGGGGCCGCTGGTCAAAGTGGGCTTGTTCAAGACCGGCTTGGGCGACCATTTGGCCGTCATCGTTCACCATTTGGTGATCGACGGCATTTCCTGGCGTATTTTGTTCGAGGATTTGACGCTGGCCTATCATCAAGCTCTCTGCGGCGAGCCGGTCGCGCTTCCGGCCAAAACGGACTCATACCAAACCTGGGCGAAACGGCTGAAAGAGTATGCGAACAGTGAGGCGATGCTACAAGAACGGCAATACTGGAAGCGGATCGAATCCGCGAACATAAAAGCGCTGCCGAAATCGTCACCCTACACGGGACAGGCGGCCAGGGTCGCGGATAACATGATCTACTCCTTCCGGTTATCCCAATCCGAGACGGAGGAACTACTCGGCAAAGTTCACAAGGTCTATAACACCGAAATCAACGACCTTCTGCTTGCCGCCCTAGGGCGGGCCGTATCGTTATGGACCGGGGAGGAGGACGTCCTTATCTGCCTGGAGGGCCACGGCAGGGAAGAAATTTTGAAAAATGTAAATATCAGCAGGACGGTCGGGTGGTTTACTTCCGTTTATCCCGTCGTCTTGAACGTTCCAAGCTCGGCGGATGTATCCTACCATATTAAATCGGTCAAGGAGGAGATCCGGCGGATCCCGAACAAAGGCGTCGGGCACGGAATCCTGAAATACCTGGCCGGGAGTCAAGACCTTGGCGATCTGCAGTTCAGGCTGGAGCCCGAGATCAAATTCAATTACCTGGGGCAATTCGACAACGACGTCAACACGGACCTGTTCCGGGCGTCCGACCTGTCTTACGGACAAACGGTCAGCCCGGAGGCCGAACGGGAAATCGCCCTGAACATTACGGGGCTTGTGGAAGACGGCCGCCTGATTCTGTCGATCGAGTATAACCTGACGGAATATGCGGAAGCGGACATTCGCGTCTTCGGAGAATTGTTCAAGACCCAGTTGACGGAAATCATCAAGCATTGCATGGAGAAAGAATCACGCGAACTGACGCCTTCGGACGTCGGCGGAAGCGATTTGTCCATCGAAGAGCTGGAAGCGATTATGGATTTTTATAAACAATAAACTGAATTCAGGGAGAGATGGTCATGAGCGAAAAGCTGTCGATCTCGGGGGTATTCAACCTAACGCCGATGCAAGAGGGAATGTTGTTCCATTCCTATTTAAATCCGGAATCTTCGGCCTATTTTGAACAGTTTTCCTGTACCGTCTCGGGACAACTGGATGTTGGATTGCTGGAAAGAAGTTTTAACGCGCTTATCGAGAAATACGATGTGTTAAGGCTGAATTTTCTGCATGAAAATATGAAAAACCCGAAACAGATTGTATTTAAAAAACGGGTCATGTCCGTCTTTTACGAAAACTTATCCCATTTGGGCGAAGCGGAGCGGGAGCAGTATATCCAGCGTTTCATTGAGGCGGATCAGAAGAAGGGCTTTGATTTGGCCAAGGATTTGCTGCTCCGCGCAGCCGTACTGCAAACGGAGGATCGGCGATATAAGCTGATTTGGAGCTATCACCATATCATGATGGACGGCTGGTGCTTGAAGACAATCGTGCAGGAGCTGTTCGAGGTATACAAGGCACTGAGCCGGGGCCAATCCTTGTCCTTGGAGGAGGCCCCTCCCTTCTCCAGATACATTCAGTGGCTGGACCGGCAAAACCGGGAGGAAGCCCGCTCCTACTGGGCCGAATATTTGCGAAACTATGATTCCGCGATCGAACTGCCGTCTTTTGGCATAAAAGGCCGGCATGATCGGGATCGCGGCGCCGTCCAGGTCGACCGCAGCTATAAAATCAGCGAGGAGACGGCGCAAAAACTGGAGCGGTTGGCCATAACCCATCAAGTCACACTAAATACCGTACTCCAGTCGGCCTGGGCTCTGCTACTGGGACGTTATAACGGAACCGAGGATGTGGTCTTCGGTTCCGTCACCTCCGGTCGGCCGGCCGAAGTGGAGGGAGTGGAGGACATGGTCGGGCTGTTTATCAATACAGTTCCGATCCGGATTTCCTTCCAGGGCCATCAGCCGTTCTCTTCACTAATTCAACAAGTGCAACAATCCTCCCTGGATACGCAAAACTACGATTTTTACCCGCTTGCGGAAATTCAATCCCTTACATCCAAGAAGCACAATCTGATTCAACATATTTATGCGTTTCAAAACTATCCGGTCAGCGCGGACCCGGAGGACGACATGGACAGCCCCTTCACGATGACCGACCTGGAGGACTTCGAGCAGACGCATTATGATTTCAACTTGATTCTGATGCCGAACGACGGGCTTGAGGTCAAGTTCAAGTACAATGCTTCCCGTTATGAGGAAGCCGCGATGGACCGTTTGTTCCGGCATTTCGAGCAGGTACTGACACAGATCAGCCGCAAGGCGGACGTGGCGATCCGGGACATATCGATCCTCACGGACGAGGAGCAAAGGCAAATCCTGCATCAATTCAACAACACGGCGGGCGAATATCCGCGTGATCAAACCGTGGTGCAATTGTTCGAGCGTCAGGCCGAACGAATCCACGGACAGACGGCTGTCGTCAGCTCCAATATCAGACTTACGTACGGGGAGTTAAACGCGCGAGCCGACCGGCTTGCATCCCGGTTGAGAAGCAGAGGGGTCGGTCCCGACCGAATCGTAGGCATCATCGGCGATCGGTCCGTGGAAACGGTCGTGGGCATGCTGGGTATTTTGAAAGCAGGCGGCGCTTATCTGCCCCTCGATCCGGAATACCCGGATGACCGCATCGCCTACATGCTGAGCGACAGTCAGGCGAAGTGGATCGTCTCGCCGAAGTGTTACGCCGACAAGCGGGTGGATGGAGTGGAGATGATTCTTCTCGAGCAAACGGAAGAGGAATTTTCCTTGGACCTTCGTCAGCCGGATCAAGGACCAGCTTCTAGTGAGGCAGGGGAGCCGACGCCCGGAAACTTGGCTTATGTCATGTACACGTCCGGTTCAACGGGGCGGCCTAAGGGGGTTATGATCCAACATCAGAATGTGGTGCGGCTTGTCCGGAACACGGACTACGTCCCCTTTCAACCGGGGGATCGCATTCTGCAAACGGGCGCCCCCGTATTCGACGCCTGCACGTTTGAAATATGGGGCGCGCTGCTGAACGGTCTGGAGCTCTATATAATCGATAAGTCCGCGATCCTGGATCCGCAGCGGCTGGGGGAGGCGCTTCGCGAATACGAAATCACGACGATGTGGCTGACCTCCCCTTTGTTTAATCAACTGGCCCAACTGCAGCCGGACCTGTTCAGCCCGCTTCGCCATCTGATTGTCGGGGGAGACGCTCTTTCACCCAAGCATATCAAACGGGTCGCCGAGCGCTGCTCGGAGACGACGATTATCAACGGCTACGGGCCGACGGAGAACACGGCGTTCTCCTGCTGCCATACGATCCGTTCGCTGGAGGATGCCCGCATCCCGATCGGCGGCCCGATCGCCCACTCCACGGCATATATCGTCGACCTCTACGGACAGTTATGCCCCGTCGGAGTTCCGGGAGAACTATGGGTTGGCGGCGATGGAGTCGCACGGGGATATATCAACAATGCGGCTTTGACTTCGGAGAAGTTTATCGCCAGCCCTTTTGCGGAAGGAGAGCGTGTCTACCGTACGGGAGATACCGCCGGTTGGCTTCCGGACGGAACGATTGATTTCATCGGCCGGATGGACCATCAGGTGAAGATCCGGGGATTCCGCATTGAAACCGGCGAAATCGAAAGCCGGATCCAGATGCATCAAGACGTAAGGGAAGCCGTGGTTGCGGTCCGGGATAAAGGGGAAGGCAACAAATCGTTGTGCGCTTACCTGGTCGGCGAGCGTCTGGATGCGGACGGCATGAAGCGATACTTGTCCAACCAGCTTCCCGAGTATATGATTCCTGCCCACTGGGTGTTTCTGGATTCGCTGCCGTTGACGCCGAACGGCAAAGTCAACCGGCAGGCGCTGCCCGAGCCGGTGGAACACGCCGCATATTCCGCGGAATCCTTTATTGCGCCTCGGACTGAGACCGAGCGGAAATTGGCGGAGATTTGGAGTTCGGTGTTGGACCTGCCCGCCGTCGGCGCAAGCGATCATTTCTTTGAACTCGGCGGTCATTCTTTGTCGGCGTTAAAACTGGTTACGGAAGTGAAGAAACAGTTCCAAATCCAACTGCCGCTGGCGGAGGTCTTCGAGGCACCCGTGCTCGCCGACATGGCTGTAAGGCTCGGCGGAACCCGGCAAGCGGATTATGCCGCGATCGAGCCCGCCCCAAAGGCTGAGTTTTATCCGGTGTCTTCCGCGCAGAAGCGGCTGTTTATTTTGAACGGGAAGGCGGGGATGGACACCGCTTATAATATGCCTTTTGTCATGCGGCTCGAAGGGAAACTCGATGTCGAACGGCTGGAACGGGCGTTTCAAATGTTGATTGCCCGCCATGAAGCGCTGCGCACATCATTTGCCTTCCATCAGGGCGAACCGATCCAACGGGTGCAGGAGAGCGTGCCCTTTGCCATGACCCGTTTGCGAATACAAGCGGGTCAGGAACCGGAGGACCTGGTCGATTCCTTCGTTGCGCCGTTCGATCTCGGGGAGGCACCGTTGCTTCGGGTCGGGCTCGTCCAACCCCAGGAAGAGCAGCATGTGCTGATTATAGATATCCACCATATCGCGGCCGACGGAGCCTCCATCGGCGTTATCGTGAAGGAGCTCGGTGAGCTGTACAACGCTCTGGGCAAGGATGACGGATCGGCCGAGCAGGTTGTCCGCGAGGTTCCGCGGATTCAATATAAAGATTTTGCCGTCTGGCAAAATGGGCTGTTTGCTTCCGGCGCGCTGCAGGAGCAGGAGCGGTACTGGCTCGAACAATTTGCCGGAGAGCTTCCCGTGCTACAATTGCCGACAGACTACCCGCGTCCGCAAATTCAGAATTTCGAGGGTGCGTATGTTTTCGCGGAAATTGACGAAGCGCTGGCGTCCCGGTTGAAACAGCTGGCGAGTGAAACGGGGACTACATTGTACATGGTTCTGCTCGCCGCTTACAGCATCCTGCTGTCGAAATACGCTTCCCAGGAAGATGTCGTTATCGGTTCACCGGCAGCCGGCAGGCCGAACGCGGATGTGCTTCATACGGTCGGCATGTTTGTCAATACGCTGGCTTTGCGCGTCAAACCGCAAGCGGGGAAGCCGTTTGACCGCTTTCTGGGCGAAGTGAAGCAAACGGCGCTCCAGGCTTTTGAACATCAAGAATACCAGTATGAGGATCTGATCGAGAAGCTCGGGCTAAAACGCGATTTAAGCCGCAATCCTTTGTTCGATACGGTGTTTACGCTGCAGAATCTCGACATCGAAGAGGTGGCCTTAGACGGGCTTGCCGCCCGCTCTTCTTCCTGGGACGGCCGTATGTCCAAGTTCGATTTGACGGTGACGGTCGTGGACAAGGGACAAGGAATGATTGTGGATGCGGAATACGCGGCCAGGCTGTTCCAGGCCTCGACGATCACGCGGCTGCTGAAGCACTATGTCGAGGTTTTGCGTGCGATTGCGGCGAACCGGACGATCCCGTTATCGGAGCTCGAATTGCTGTCCCCTGAGGAAAGGCGCCTGGTTTTGGAGCAGTCTAATGGTCTCAAAAAGAAAATTGCGGTTCACCGCACTGTGCCTATGTGTTTTGCCGAACAGGCAGAGCGGACCCCGGATCGGACGGCTGTCGTATTCAAAGATCAGCGTTTGACTTACCGGGAATTGGACCGGCAGGCCAGTCGTCTTGCATCCCTCCTTCAGGCCAACGGCGTCAGGCCGGGGCAAATTACGGCCATCCTCGTGGAGCATTCCGCCGAGATGATCGTGGCGGTGCTTGCGGTGCTGAAAACGGGCGGGGCTTATCTCCCGATCGACCACGAGTATCCGGCCGAACGCATCGCGTATATGTTGGAGGACAGTGGAGCGGGGCTGCTGCTCACCAAAAAACGGCTGCTGCAGTCCAAAGACTGGAACATAAATATCCCCAAGGTCGATCTGGAGGAAGCCCTGGCGCTTCGGGAGTCTTCTCCCTTACAAGAGCCGCCGCTGGCGCCGATTTCCGGTTCCGCTTCCGATTTGGCTTATATCATCTATACCTCGGGGTCGACGGGGAAACCGAAAGGCGTGATGATCGAGCACCGCTCCCTGATGAATATGACGGAGTGGTACCGGACTTATTACAAGCTGACGGCGGAGGATAAATGCACCAAATACGCCGGATTCGGGTTTGACGCCTCCGTGTGGGAAGTGTTCCCGACGCTGCTGTCCGGCGGAGAACTGCATGTTATTCCGGAAGAGATTCGGTACGACGTGCCGCGCCTCGCGGATTATTACGAGAGAACCGGCATCACCGTCAGCTTCCTGCCCACGGCTGTCTGCGAACAGTTCACCCAGCTTGGGAACAGCTCGCTGCGCGTCTTGATCACCGGAGGGGACAAGTTGAAGTCTTACCGTCCCGGATCTTACGAGCTCGTGAACAACTACGGGCCTACGGAGAATACGATTGTCACCACGGCCTTTAAGGTGGATGGCCATTACGACAATATTCCGATCGGCAAACCGATCGACAATGTCCGGGTTTATATCCTGGACGCCTACAACAAGCTGCTTCCGGTGGGGATTCCCGGCGAGCTGTGCATCGCCGGAGACAGCCTGGCGCGGGGGTATTTGAACCGGCCGGAACTCACGGCGGAGAAGTTTACGGCGGACCCCTTCTATCCGGGCGAACGCATGTACAGAACCGGAGACTTGGCGAGATGGCTGCCGGAGGGCAACCTGGAATACTTGGGCCGCCTGGATGAACAAGTCAAAATCCGCGGCTATCGCATTGAACTGGGTGAAATCGAAAAGGTGCTCCTGAAGCAGGAAGGGATCGGGGAAGCGATTGTCACGGTCGTAATGAATCCGAAGCAGGAAAAGGAACTATGCGCCTACTTCACGGCGTCGCGGGAATGGACCGTTCGCGAGCTTCGTGAAGGCTTGGCTCGGGAGCTGCCGGAGTATATGATTCCGGTCCACTACGTCGCTCTGGACAGCATCCCGTTAACATCCAACGGCAAGATCGATCGCCGCGCGCTGCCCCAGCCTGATTTTTCCGCCACGCCAGGGGATCACCATGTACCGCCGCGCAGCGAAACCGAACGGAAACTGGCCGGGCTGTGGTCGGATGTATTGGGGGTCGCCGGCATCGGGGCATTCAGCCATTTCTTCGAGTTGGGCGGGCACTCGCTGAAGGCGGCAACGCTTGCGGCGCATATCCAGGAAAGCCTACGCGTCGATTTTCCGTTGAGCGGGGTGTTTCATCACCCGACGCTGGAGCGAATGGCGGCGGCCGTGGACGCGATGGAGCCGATGGGCTACAGCTCGATTGCACGCGTTCCGGAACAGGCGTATTATCCGGTTTCGTCCGCGCAGAAACGCTTGCTGATCCTGAATGAGCTGGAGGGGACCGGAACGGCTTACAATATGCCATTTGCCTTGCAGTTGTCGGGGAGTCTGGACCCCTCGCGGCTGCGGCAGGCGTTTATCGACTTAATTCGCCGGCATGAGGCTTTCAGGACGTCGTTCCACATCCGCGAAGGGGAATTGGTACAGAAGGTGCATTCAAAGGTTCCCTTCGCCATTCAGAATCTGGAAATCCCGGACGATCCCCAGCTTATTCGGGAAGCTCTGCGGCATTTCGTGCAGCCGTTTGATTTACAGGCAGCCCCGCTGATCCGCGTTGGGTTGGCGAAGCTCCGTGACGACAAGCATATGCTGATGATCGACATCCATCATATCGTTTCCGACGGGGCATCGATCCGCCTTCTGGTCGAAGAATTAGGCCGGTTGTACCATGGTGAAACGGCGGATGCGGAGCGGGAGCGAATTGAATACAAAGATTACGCGGTATGGCAAAACGATAGGTATCGGACGGAAGCTTACGCGAAGCAAGAGCGGTATTGGCTGGAGCGGTTCGCCGGCGAACTGCCCGTTCTGAATCTGCCTACGGATGAACCGCGGCCGCAAATCCAGAGCTTCGAAGGGGACGCCTTCTCCCTGGAAGTCGACAGCGAATTAAGCGCCCGAATTGTGGATGCCGCCGCCCGGACGGGAACCACGTTGTACATGTTCCTCCTGGCGGCCTATCACATTCTGCTCTCGAAATACGCGAATCAGGAGGATGTTATCGTAGGCACCCCAGCAGCGGGCCGAACGCATAAAGAGTTGGAAAACGTCATAGGCATGTTCGTCAATACGCTCGCGATACGCTCGCAACCCGAGGGGAACAAGTCGTTTCTCGCCTATTTGGAAGAGGTCAAAAAGCTCTCTCTCGAGGCGTTTGAGCATCAACAGGTTCAATACGAGGATCTGCTCGAAAAGCTGAACCTTCAACGGGATATTAGCCGCAACCCGCTGTTCGACACCATGTTTGCGGTGGATAACATCGGTGTGGGGGAAATCCGGCTTGAAGGACTGGTTATTGAGCCTTACCCGTTTGACAACGGCACGTCCAAATTCGACTTGATGGTTACGGCGGCCGAGGAGGGGGCCCGAATCCGTCTGGATGTGGAGTACGCCCGCAGGTTGTTCAGGAAAGACACGGTGGAGCGGATGATGGCCCATTACCTCCAAATCCTGCGTACCGTTACGGCGAACTTGGAGGTCAGGCTGTCGGAGATCGGCATGCTGCTCGAGGAAGAACGCCGCCGGATTGTGGTTGATTTTAACAATACCAAGACGGCGCACCCCCGGCAAACGATCCACGAGCTGTTCGAGGAGCAGGCCAGCCGTCATTCGAAACGAATCGCTCTCGTTTGCGATGGGACCGAGCTGACATACGGCGAGCTCAACGCCAAGGCCAACCAGCTTGCGCGAACGCTTCGCGCCAAAGGGGTCGGCCCGGACCGCGTCGTGGCGATCATGGGCGACCGCACCCTGGAGATGATCATCGGGATGCTGGCGATTCTGAAGGCGGGAGGCGCTTATCTTCCGATCGATCCTGAGCATCCGAAAGAGCGGGTGGACTATTTCTTCCGGAACAGCGGAGCCCGCTGGCTCCTCGCCCGAAGCTGTTATGCGGACCGCGCTGTTCAAGAAGCGGAAGTCATCATCCTGGATCATCGCCAGTTGGATGACTGCAGCGCTCCGAATCTTTCGCACGAGACCGGCATCAACCACCTTGCTTACGTAATGTATACATCGGGTTCCACCGGAATGCCGAAAGGGGTCATGGTCGAGCATCTCGGCGTGGCCCGGTTGGTCAAAAATACGAATTATGTACGGTTCACGAAAGAAGATCGCGTTTTGCAAACGGCGGCCCCGGTATTCGATGTCAGTGTTTTTGATATCTGGGGGGCGCTGTTGAACGGAGCCAGGCTGTACCTGGTGGACAAATTTACGCTGCTGGATCCGGAGCGACTGGAAACAGCGCTGCGCAAGTACCATATTACGGCCTTATGGTTGACATCGCCGCTGTTTACCCAGTTTGCCCAGCATAATCCGGATATGTTTAACTCCGTCAGCTACTTGATCGTCGGCGGAGACGTCCTCTCTCCGAAACATATTCAGCTGGTCAGGGAGCATGCCGGGCACCTGATTCTGGTGAACGGATACGGGCCTACGGAGAATACGACGTTCTCCTGCTGCTTCACGATCGAGCAGGCTTACGAGAAAAGCGTGCCGATCGGTCCCCCGATCAGCAATTCAACGGCCTACATTGTCGATAAATACGGCAATTTGAATCCGGTTGGCGTTCCCGGGGAACTCTGGGTCGGCGGAGACGGGGTCGCCCGGGGATATATAAACAATGAAGCCTTAACGGCGCAAAAATTTATCCCCAATCCATTTGTGCCGGGAGATCGGGTTTACCGGACCGGAGATGCGGCCAAATGGCTTCCGGACGGAACGATCGAGTTTATCGGAAGACTGGATCATCAGGTGAAAATCCGGGGATTCCGGGTGGAAACCGGCGAGATTGAAAACCTGCTTCTCAGTCATCCCTCGGTCAAAGAGACGGTCGTTCTGGTGAAGGATCAAGGGGATGCGTCAACCAAATTCCTGTGCGCCTATGTCGCGGCCGAGGTGGAATTGACCGGTTCGGTTCTTAAGGAGTATCTGGCCCGGCAACTGCCCGACTATATGATCCCCTCCGTCTTCGTCTTTATGGAGCAGCTTCCGTTGAACGTTAACGGTAAAGTCGATCGCAAGGCGCTGCCCGAGCCGGAATATGACGGGAATGAGGTGGAGTACACGCCGCCAAGGGACGGGGTTGAGGCCGCAGTTGTCCAGGTGTGGTCGGAAATTTTGGGGATCGACCGCATCAGCGTCCACAGCAATTTCTTTGAGTTAGGGGGACATTCGTTAAAAGCGATGCAAATGGTGACAAGGCTGGCGGATCTCGGCTGGAAGCTGAGTATCAATCAGGTTTTCACCCATCAAACTCCGGCGGAATTGGCGGCTTATGGAATACGGTCAAACCATGCGGTAATGTCCATGTCCGGGCATCGGGATCACATCGCGGATGTCCGGGCGGCGGAGCAATGGCTCGGCGCGCAGTTGGGGCGGACTTGCCAATGGCGCACGTATTCCGTTGAAAAGGAGGAGTATCAGGTCGTCCACATCGACGGGCTGGACGAACCCCTGAAGCAGGCAGCGGAGCGACTGATCGCCAGCCGGATGGATGAGCGCCTGCATCCGCATTACATTGCGGGGGCCGAGGATCGGGCGGCTCATACCCTGAACCTGAGCATGAGCCGGGAAACATGGATGGAACGATTGAATTTGCGGCAAACGGTTGGTTCGGCTTGGGTGGCTAACCGGCTGGAATCCATCGCCAAAATGCAGGCGGAGTACGCCAAGGGAATTACGGACCAATGGGTGGTTAAGGATTACAAAATTTCACCGTCCCAAATGTACCATTTCCAACATAAAGATGTCTCGGGAACGATGGTGAAGTGGAACAAGACCATTCAGCCGGAATTGCTGAGTCAGGCGCTGCAGCAAATTGTATCCGTCGAGGAGGTGATGCGAAGCGTATTTGTGGAGGAGACGGATGCCGGAGCTGGATTTTGGCGGCTGTACGAGGGCCCGGATCGGCTTGAATTGCCGATGATGGATATTTCCCCTTTCGAGCCCGGCACGCAGCGCGATATCCTCAAGGCCCTGATGGACAAGTTCTTTATCGAGCCTTACACAAGCCGGGATCCCTTGATGTACCGGGTATTGCTGGTCAAGCAGAGCGTAAAGGAATATATCCTGCTGCTTCCGTTTTCCCACACGATTTTTGATTATATGAGCAATGAGGTACTTCGGAATCGGGTCATCGAACGGTATGAGCTGCTGAGCCAAGGGAAAAGCGCCGAAACAGGAAAAACGCATGCGACGTTTACGGACTTTATCGATCGGATCTGCCGAGGGCCGGAAGGAATAGCGGCGCAGCGATTCAATGAACTGTTTGACATTCCGTCCTTCGCGGGTGCCGCCAAAGAGGTTGCCGTTAGTATGCGTCTGCGGAATATCGGCGACGGAGAGCCGCTCAAGACGACCGTTGTTAACCATTCCATCAGTATAGATTCACGAGCGGGTGCCGCCCATGATGCTGAAGACAAATGGATAACGGCGCTAGGAATCTTTGCGAGGTTCTTCGGTTCTTATTTCAATATGAAGCGGATTCCGATGTGGATGACCCATTTTGGCAGACAATACGGGGATCAAGCCTTCTACGAGCTCGTGGGCGAGTGCGTCGATTATATCCCGATGCTGCTGGACTGTGAAGCGGACATGGACAAGCAGGCCGAGGCGATCAAACAGAAACTGAAGCTGGTTTCCGATCATAACATCCATTTTGCGAATTTGCTGTATAACGAGTCGAGCGACCCGGGTTTCACCGACGTGGGCGTTCGTTTGGCCGCTGCCCATCATGAGATGCCTGTCAATTTCAATTATCTTGGGGAACTTGGAGAAGATACGGAATTGGACTACCTGGACGGGGACGGTGTGAACTGCGATGATCCGAATCGGATTCTCTTTATGGCCTGGCAAAGGGCAGACCAGATTTGCGTATCGCTGATTATCCCTGCCGCGGAGGATTCGGACAAGGTGCGGAACATGCTTGATGAGGCCGCCGGAAAACAAATCAAGGGTTATACTCTGCACGACTGAAAGGTGTTAACCATATGAGAGACTCCAAAAACATTGTAATCTTCAGTCTCAGCAGGCTCATTACTGAGCTGGGGACATCCATTTTTCGCTTTGCGCTAAGTCTGTACATTTTAGATCTCACCGGATCATCAAGTATGTTCGCGCTTGTATTGAGTTTTACCTATATTCCCGGCATCATCGTCAATATGGTCGCAGGTGTGCTCGTCGACCGCAGCCGCAGCAAAAAACGGATATTGGTCATTTCCGATTTCCTGTGCGGAATTTCTATTCTGCTGCTTATGTTCATGTTTCATTTTTATCATGACAGCATTTGGCTGTTCGTTGTTTACGCCGTGATCCTAAGCGCCCTCCAAGCGCTTTTTACCCTGACGATTAACTCGTCCATTCCGAATATCGTGGCCCCTGAGCGGGTGGCGACGGTCAACTCCAGCACGCAAAGCATCAGTGCCCTAATCGGGATATTAGGGCCGGTGCTGGGGGCGGCGGCTTACAGTCAATTCGGGTTGGAGCGGATTTTTTTGATCGAGGGGGCCGCGTTCATTCTATCCGGGTTTCTTAATTTGATGCTGCGGTTCTCGTCCCGCAAAGTCGAGGGCGAGGAGCCCAAGCCTTATTTCGAAAGCTTGAAGGAGGTTTACGGATATATCCGGCAGCGCGCCGCGATCAAGTATTTGCTGATGATTTTCGTCTTTATCAACTTTGTAATCGGTCCTGCGGTTTCCCTGATCCTGCCGTTTATCGTTTATCAGGCGCTGGATATGACTCCGCAGCAGTTATCCTTTATCGAAGCGGCTCTGGCGGTCGGTGTGATTATTGGAGCCATTCTCGTGTCGCTGCCGGCGGTAAACCGGTTTATCACCAACAAAATATTCATTCTTATCCAGTGCCAAGCTTTAATGATCATCCTGTGGATGTTTCCGGAATGGTCGATTTTTGAGAAGAGCGCGACCGCGCTGCTTATGGCCGGTTTTATGATCGTCCTGTCGTTAACCGGAGCTCTGAACACGATGGGAAATATCCCCATGCTCTCTTACGTCCAGCTTTACATCCCGGAGCGAATCAGGGCCAGTATTTTAGGGGTAGTGAGCACGGTGACGACGATCGCTGTGCCCGTCGGTATGTGGGTTTACGGAGCACTTCTGGAGATCGTGGACTGGTACTATATTACGGTGATATCGGGTATCGGAATGCTTGCGGTCGGCATTTTGGCGCACCGCAACCGGGACTTGAGGGAGTTTTTTACCCAAGGCAAGGAACCGGAACCGATTAGAGTTGTGGAAGCACACGAAGCCTGACATGTTATAGAACGGAAAAAGCCGAGGAGGAATGAAAAATGAAAGCATTCGAAATCCTGGAGTCCAACGTTAGGTCTTATTGCAGAAGCTTCCCGGTCATCTTTGATAAAGCGAAAGGCGATCACTTGTATTCGGAGACGGGGGAGAGCTATATCGATTTCTTTGCGGGAGCGGGCGCACTCAATTACGGCCATAACAACGAGTATATGAAAGCCCAAATCTTGGAGTATGTCTCCCAAGACCGGATTATGCACGGACTCGATATGTATACCAAGGCAAAGGAAGACTTTATCCTCGCGTTCTCGGAGCATATTCTCCAACCGCGAGCCCTGGACTATAAGCTGCAATTTTGCGGCCCGACGGGGACGAATGCGGTCGAGGCCGCATTGAAACTGGCCCGAAAGGTCAAAGGCAGAACCGGTGTCTTTGCCTTTATGGGCGGATTCCACGGGATGTCCCTGGGGAGCCTGTCCATCACCAGCAGCAATTCGATGCGCGAAAGTGCGGGACTTCCGCTCAGCCACGTCACTTTTATTCCATACGAGGCTTCGGTGGAAGGCCTGGATACGATCCGTTACATGGAGCGGCTTCTGACGGATACGCATTCCGGGACCGCCAAACCGGCGGCGGTTATTCTGGAAACCGTTCAGGCGGAGGGCGGGATCAACGTGGCCGGAATCGAATGGCTCCAAAACCTGCGCCAGTTTTGCGACGACCACGACATTCTGATGATTGTCGATGATATTCAAGTCGGCTGCGGCAGAACCGGCCCGTTCTTCTCCTTCGAACGTGCGGGAATCGTACCCGATATCGTCATTTTGTCCAAATCGATCAGCGGGTACGGACTGCCGATGTCGTTGCTGTTGATCAGACCGGAGCTGGATATTTGGAGCCCGGGAGAACACAACGGTACTTTCCGGGGCAATCAATTGGCCTTCGTGACGGCCAAAGCCGCCCTGGAATTCAGAGCGGCGGAGAGACTCGGGGAGCAGGTTCGGGAGAAAGAGGCCTTTGTCGCCCAATATTTGAAAAATGAAATCGAACCGCTGGGCCCTGGACTTCATATCCGCGGCATCGGGCTGATTTGGGGAATCGACGTCGCCGTGCTGGGCGAGGAGGCGGCGGGGGAGATCGCCAGAAATTGCTTTAAGAACGGCCTCATCCTGGAAAGAGCCGGCCGGAATGATACGGTGATCAAGATTATGCCTCCGCTGACGATCAGTATGGACAATCTGAAGCGCGGGTGCGAGACGATTAAGGAGTCGATCAGCAAGGTTTGTTACTCGTATAGCGTTTAAACAACGAGAGCCGGGGTTCACAGGACCCCGGTTTTTTTAATGCCTTTAGCCAGTTGAGCACGCGAAGCGTGCGAAACAAAAACCACCTGATGGGTTCGTTATAGTAGGAGTATTCAAGCTGCTATGTATAACGAAAGGAAAAGGTAGCTTAATGGCTAATCGAAGTGATATGTCACATCCAAAGAGGCGCCTGGAGTGCTTCCAAACTTCCAATTCCAAAAAAATGCAAATCTGCAGGTGTTTTAGGCCGATTCCCGAGGGAATGCGAAAAAAGATGCAAATCTGCAGGCATTTCTAGCGATTTTAGAGAATCGAGCCGGTTTCGTCGAAAATTCCTGCAGAATCGCAGGAATTTTAAAATTTTGGCCCCGAACGAGAAAAAAACATGCACATATGCAGGAATTCTATATTATCAAGGTTGTCTGAAGCGGGACTAGTAATAAACGCACGCTTATGATTGTATGTGACGTTGGTGGTAAGCCGGGTGCGACGGCTGAACCAGTTTTTATGGCATGAACCGGGAAAATCTGTTAAAACAGAGGAGGAGGCAAGTTTGGCAAGGCAGACAGGACAGGAGAGGTACATACGATGATGACAAAATTCGGGCGGGTGGTTTCCATTTTGGTTCTGACCGCTTTGGTCGGCTGCTCCAAAGCGGCTCCGGGCCAAAATGCGAACGCCGGCGCTCAGGCGAACGTAGAACCGGTGCAGAGGACGGCGGCGTCTATGACGAACGAGGCGAAAGCCAAGGATGGAGCGAACGAGCCGGACACCACCCCGCTGTTTAAAAAATTCATGACAGAGAAAGAGAAGGCGCTTGGGGAAGATCGGAAATTATTCTTTTTTGAAAAAGAGGATCTGGACCGGGATGGGCTGGAGGAGGCGGTGGTGGCTTACGGTCCTTCCAACGACGATTTGACAGACATCTATGTCCTCAAAAACCGGGACGGCCAAATTGTCCAGTTGGGGGACAATCTGAATTCGGGCGGTTACGCTGTCGACGACATCAAGCTCATTCAATTGGATGGACGCGACAACCCTATGATTTACCTGGGACTTACCAATTGGGACAGTATGACCGGCTTCAACCTATTCGAGTTGGCGGGCGACCGTTTAGAAAATCCCGTATATAGCGCTTCGGCAACCGGTGCGGGCGAGGACGTTTTGCTGGACACCGACAATAACGGCAGATTCGACCGATATGAGCAGCGCCGCTATAGTTACGACGTATTTTACTATGAAGTAACCAGAACTTATACGCTCCAACAAGGGGAATTCGTACATACCGATACGTCCGTCCAATTGCCCGATTACCCGGCGAGCCCGGAGGAAGTTGTAGAGGAGTATTTGGCGCTGGGCAAGATCGACGAAAAACTGCCGCAGAATGTTATTTCGCGCCGGGCGGAACTATGCCGGTACTGCGGCGTGCATCCCGGGAAGAACGTGCCTCAAGTGGATGACGGCACTATGCAGAGCTTGATCTTGGGCCTAGAAGAGGAAGGGAGCGCTTTGAAGGTCAAGGAAGGCGGAAGCGGTAAGTCCGCAACCGCTACGCTGGTGTGGACAGACAAGAGCGGAAAGCAGAAGGAGACCATTTTCGAATTGGCCAAGACGGGGGACGGGAACGGCGGAAGGTGGACGATTACCGATATGTCCGCGGGGGAAAAGGTGGCGGGCGGTTCCTCATGATATAATAGTTTTTAAATCATCATTTCAGGGGGCGTTCATTTGAGAGGATACAATGTTTGGCGACCGGTGATGCTGATTCTGGTGGCTTTGCTGACCAATTCGCTCGTAACCAATCTGTGCTTGCTGTTCGGTCTGGCGCCCGCGATGGCCAAAGACATCGGTTTTATCGCCATGATGATTGCGGCTATCGTGATGTACATGCGGATGACGAAGCAGCGGCGGAAATAAGTCGGAAATTTATGCAAAGTTGAAGGAGACTCGTCAAGGGTATGAAAATGAAATGGCACTGGGCTATCGTTTATCTGGTGGGGTTCTTTTTTCTGCTCGTTTTTTTCCCGAGTAATCACAAGCCTCACAGTCGCATTGAAGAGGATGGATCGATTGTGCAAGGCGACAGTCTTGTGCGTGTGGGGGATTTTGAACAGGCGGTCGAGGTGTATGCCGAGGTTCTTCGCAAGGACCCGGAAAACCTGGAAGCCCGGGATAAGAAGGAGCAGGCCGAGAAAATTATGGCTTTGACCGCCGAGCTGATCCGGGAAGGCAATGCGGCGGCTAGGAAGAATCATTTGGATGAAGCCCTGGGGCTATTTGAAAGCGCCAAGGAACTGGCGCCCCATACACCGAACGAGAGTTACCAGAAACTGATGGGAGTTCTTGAGGCCAGGCAAATCAAGGAGTTCTACGGAAATATGCTGGAGTTGGATGCCAAGTGGGAACAAGTTAAGGAAGAATTAAAGAAGGGCGGGACGCTCTCATCAAAAAAGATATCCGAGTCGATCGCCGCGATGCACCCGTTGGCCCAAAAATATTACACCGGCAACAAGCGCCTGCCGAATAAACCCGCAACTCCAGAAGGCATTCGATTGTATGAGGAATATCAGGAGATGGAGGAACATTATCATACCGAATTCATCATTTATCGAATCATTCCCGAAATAGATGTAGAAACTTTTGAGGAAGACGTAGATAAGTACGTAGAAAATGTAAAAATGAACATACAAGTTTTCGGGTTGGATTACCAGCCGGAGCAAGGAAAGCTTAATTATAAAGAACTGTTTTACATTAGGCATCCCGAACTTAAGGGATATCAGTAAATTATTCAGCGGCTGCCCCGAAAGAGGCAGTCGCTTTTTCGGCCGCCAATCGATTTCAATTTAGCTTATGATCCCATTCGATCAGCGGAGTATGGCGGGTTGCTATAAGCAAATCCAGAGAGTATTGGCTGGTGAGCGACGCCGGGTCGGCCGGGGAATTGGCGAAGTAGGCGCCGGCGATACATGCGGCATGGAATTCGCTCCAGCTCACATACATTTTTTGCACAACCTCAGCGAATTGAACGCTGAAGGAACGAGCGGCTTTTCGAGTCATGAATTTGACACGGACGCCCATCCGAAACAAGGCTACCATTAGTGCATAGTCATAGGCAGCGATCTGGGAGGGAGCCAATACATCCATGAAGGTTCGGACACAATACAGCCTGGACTTATTTTTATGTTCTTCCCCCGTCGTTTCCATATATTGTTGTCGTGCAGGATGAGATAGAGCGGAAAGCAGCCGGGCATAGTTGTTAAATTCATGCCGATAACCCTTATGGTGCAGCCAGTTCAGAAAGTGATCGAAGGTTTCTTCATTTTTAATGCCATGAAGGAGCATGAAGTCGGTGATCGCTTGAGAAGGACAGGTTTGGATATGGCGATAGCTACCTATCCCTTCACTAAAAGAAAGCCCGGTATTAAACAGCGTATAAGTCATAGAATCATAAAATGACAATCTGTCCCATTGCCTTAGCATCCTTCAGTATACTCCTTTCGTAAATTTATCATCGAATCCGTCGAATTCTTATGTATTCGAATACCGTTTTGTATACGCCGAGAATCCCGAGAAAAACCAGGATGCCAAGCTGGAAGACGAATTGTCTGTTATAGGGCGTTTCGACTATCGGTCCCCTGACCTCGAAATACGTTTCGACGAAGGGGGCAAGCTCGGAAGGCGCAAGCTCTTCAGCCGCTTTGGCATCGAGATTGTTCAGGCTTCGCGAGTAAGCTGCCAGTCTCCCTATCGCGTCGTCGGAAGAATAAAGAGACTCCCACTGGAGACTTTGGGCGACCGCCAAGCCCAATTCGGGATTGCTTGGATACAGGTATCCTCTTAATGGCGTTTTGCGTTTTTCCTTTGCAAGCTCAAGCGGTGTCTCGGATAAGAAAATGATCGGCATTCCCGAAATTTCCCCAAGATAGATGTAGCGCTCGGGATCACCGTATTGATCGAAACGAAGAAAAGCATAGGGTTTGTATTCGAAAACGCGTTGTTCGTTTAAGACATACTCCCCCACCTCCAATTTTTTTAAATCCAGATTGGGCAGTTCGACATATCTTTGTTCGCTTATAAGGTTCGGAGCCTGGAGATCTTTTACACTTATCGGTATTCTGGCGTTGGCCGTGTTCCAAGACGATATGAGCAGTCCGATCAGAAGCAAGTGGGCCGTCAGTGCTAAGACAAAACCGGTTACTATTTTGCGATTAACGAATCGCCTCCATTTGGTCCGATTCGGAATCGATTGAGTTCCGGATGCGGGATGATGGACTTCCGCCATTCTTTGGACCAAGGAGATTCCTTCCACTTTTTTGCCGAGTGCCAGGAAGGCGTGCGCCATTAGCAGACGGGCTTGCTCATGATCCGGCCAGCGGGCAAGGATCGATTTACATTCCTCCAGCAATGGAGCATAGTCCCGTTTATAGTGCAGCAATTTGGCACGATACCAATATCCGTCGATTTCGTCAGGCATGATCTCAATCAACCGGTTGAAGTAATCCAACGCTTTCTTGTAGTAGTTTTTGCGAAAACAACATTCCCCCAGCAGCCTGAGCAGGTCAGGATCATCGGCAAAAAGGGCATAGGCGCTTTGCAGATATTGTTCAGCTTGCGGGATATGGTCCATGACCAGAGCTTGGTGCCCGAGATCCCGAAGTTCCAAAAACCGGTCTATCTCGACATTTTCCGTCCGGAGCAGGGAATCGAAACGGAACCCCGATTGAAGCTGCCTTTGGTAAAAAAGCAGAAAGGAATCGGCATGGAGGTCAGGGTCGTACTCGTCCGATGCTTCCATGATGCGGAGCCAGCCGAAACTCTTTTCGAGTATTTGCCAGACTTCGGTCGGCAGATAGCGGCGCGTCTGTAAAAGCGATAATAACTGTGCGCTGACAACGGGGGCGGTGTCCAGATTCCACACGGTTTCGGAATGAAGAAGCTCCTCCCACTTCACTGCCGATATCCGCGCAGGGAAGTCATCGTATAGGGCGGCCGCGCGATCGATCCATTCCGCGACAGCCCGAAGATTCGCTTCGGCCGGATCGGTTTCGGCGACGGGAGGCATTTCCATCACTCGTATTTTTGGGAGGACAAGGTCCGGCTCCCGATTCGAGTTGGGTTCCGGGTATGCCTCCGGGTTCATCAGGCGTATTTTTGGGAGGACAAGGTCCGGTTCCCGATTTGAGTTGGGTTCCGGGTATGCCTCCGGGTTCATCAGGCGTATTCTTGGGAGGACAAGATCTGTCTCCCGGGTAGGCTCCGTTTCCGTTTCCATTTCCGCATTTACCCAATCTTCATCGTTCTGCGCAGTTTCAAGCGGCGCTCCTTTTTTCGCATACCCCACGGCGGCGTCAAAAGCTTCCCGCAAGGCTTGATATCCGGCGGGATCATCCTCCGGGTGGTATACTTTAAGCTGCCGGGCATACGCGCGCTTAATGGCTTTCATATCCGTCGTTGGGGGGAGTCCCAACCGTTCCCAAATGGTCATCTAAAAGCGATCCACCTTCCAAACGAAATCTAGATAGGTTGAACTAAAGAATTGGCGCTGGTCAATGTGATACGGTTTCGGCAAATACGTCACCAGCATCGACAATTTCCCTAGACCCTCGCGGTTGCTGCAATAGCGGCCTTTTGGGCCGTTATTTCGGCCAGATTCGCTTTAACCGAGAAAATAGCGGTCAAAAAAGGCCTTATTTTCTGCCTCGGGGTCCAATAATCAGGTTTTGGCTCTCTTTTTCCTAAAATAAGACCCTTAAAAGCGGCTATTTCCCAGAATTAAGGCGAATTCGACAAAATAGCGGCGTAAAAAGCTCTTATCACGATTCATCTATTAGCTTTCAAAGGGAAAAAGGGCTCCGTCGAATAGAAAGGTGTTGCTCAAGAGTTGTAGATGTGCAGAAATTCTACGCAAACCAAGGTTGTCTGATGGGGCGTCTAGATATAACGGGAAAATCTCCCGCTAATGTACCGCTTTTGGCTCTTGAGCAAGATTTAACGGGAAAAGCTCCATCTATTTTGTGGCCGAATGGCCGATATGCATTATTTCAAGCGGATTAGCGGGAGGTTTTCCAGCTAAATCGCCTCCGCAACCGTATAGGCACCGAATTAACGGGAAGAATTCCCTTTAATTTGACCAAACCATGAGCTGTATACCAGGAGTGCGAAAAGAATCCCCATACCCACCTGCCTAATAGGCAAATCAATAGTTCAACCTAGAAAGTTACTATTAATACATTTATCGGAGGCCCATTTCAGGATTGTTAATTAGGCATCCCTCCGCCGGAGAGCAACGGATGGCAGGCATTAAAACCCAAGGGCTCCTTGTCGATAATAAAACTAGCTATTCATCAAGAGAGAATCAAAAATATAACATCAGGTGGTGGGCTACAGCTTGAATATTTGGACAATTCTGGATCTTCGTCCGACGGAGGACGAGAAGCAGATCCGCAGAGCTTACGCCCGGTTGCTGAAAAAGCATCATCCCGAGGATGATCCGGAAGGCTATCAACGCCTGCGTGAAGCGTTCGACGAGGCGATGAAGCTCGCCAAACAAGGCCTTTCCGGGATGGAGGACGGCATCGGATTTACGGACGATAACGAGGAAGACGATGGGGAGGACAACTGGGGAGACTCGGAAGATACAGAAGATGAGTACGGATCAGGGGAAGAAACGGAGGAGGATCTCCTGACATCGCCGCTTTCCCGGGCTCTGCCGAAACTTCGCTGGGAACCGGAGGATCGGCTGCCCAAAAAGTCGCCTGCGGAACTCGTTGAAGAGTTCATGGATGCGCTGGACGATTTGTACCGGAACTTCCCGTCCAGGTTCGATCTTTCGCTGTGGACCGGGCTGTTGAACAGCGATGTGCTTTGGCAGTTGGGCAGCCAGGGCCGGTTGGCGGACGAGGTGCTGGAGTATCTGGAGGAACATTATTTTCTCTCCGGCGAAGTATGGGCCTTGCTTGACGGCACTTTTGGAATCAAAGAGCGGATGGGGCTGGACCCCGCCGGTTTTCGGGAGCAATATCCCAAAGTTTCCGACTATATGTTTAGAGGCTCGCTCGCGGCGAAACTCGGTTATGCCGATCTGCTTGCGGCTGAGGAGGTGGAGGACCACGAGGCCTACCTGCTCTACCGCGAAGATTTCGCCCTGGCCATGCAGGATCACAAGATGGAGGATGCACGGTGGGCCTTGGAAAAAGCGCTTGATATTTTTGACAAAGATACGCAGATCCTTTGTTTGCAAATTGAGTTTTTCCGGCAGGTTGAAGACTGGGGGAAGGCGTTGTCGGCTTGCGACCGGATTCTGGGGATTTTTCCCGAGGACGAGGAAATACGCATGATCCGGGCGGGGCTTCTCCTGGAGATGGATCGCTCGGCGGAGGCGCGGGAGGAATTGGACCGGCTGCGTCAGCTCAGACCCCGCGATCCGGAGGTATTATCTTTATCCGGGCAGTGCTGTATGCGTTTGAACGAGCCGGAGCGGGCAAGGCAGTTCTATATGCTGATGCTGGAGCTTCGCGAGAATGACATGGAGGCCATTGTAAATCTGGCTAAACTAGATGGATATGTCCACGGCCTTCCCAAATCGAACAAAGAGCGGCGGAGCCAAATGCGGCGGATTCAACGCGAATGGGGGAAGCATTCCCCGGCCAGGACGGTTCGCAGATTCGGCCAACTGCTGCTCATGAAGTGGATGAGCCTGGCGTTGATCGCGGTATTGCATATTTTATTGGCCATCACTTGGAATAAACATGTGCAAATGCCGGTGTGGACTTATGTGAACCAGTGGGTCCATCCTCCCGAGGCGCCTTTGGTTTTAACGGCGGACGAGTTGGAGCAACTGCCTCCGGGAAGCCCGGTGCTGCTGAACATGGACAAAGCGTTTTACACCGGTACATTGGAGCTGGAACTGAAGGAGAAGGACGGGGACGGCAACAACCTGATTTCCTATATGGCTCAAAAAGAAGCCGAGCAAAGAGACTTGTTCGACCGGTTAACCGGTTATATCTGCCGAGGACGGATAGGAGGTATGTCCGTCATCCTGCTTACCGATTACAAGCAGAGCAAGCAGATTTTCGAAAGCGGCTCGATCGAGGCGGAAGGCATTGTCAGGGAGATATCTTCTCCCGCATTAAAAGCGTTCAAGGACAGTTGGGCCAAACAGGGAAACTACGGCACCTTGTCCTCGAGGGATTTTTACGTCAACATTAGGGACGGCTTGAAAGGCAACGATTTGCACCGGAATGTTCCCGTGATCGCGTGGTTCTATATCGTGGCCTTATTTTTGCTTTATGTCCGGCTTATCAAGAACATTATCCGAAACAAACGGTTCCTGTTGTATGACGGAGACACAGAGAGGGGGAACGCATAGTATGACGCCAACCGTTGAAGAAATGCGCAAGAAATGGAAGCCGTTGGCGCATGCCATGCTTTCCTTCATCAATATGGGGCCCAATGCGGAATATTATATTGCGCATCCCGAGAAAATGTATCTCGGCACCATCAAAAATAAAAGGATCCTGTCCGAGCAGCACCATATCGACACGCCGGAGCAATTGAAACAGCATCTCGAATGGCAGATGTCCGTAGGTCTCCGCGAAGAGTTTGATAATATGTATCAGGAGTTGATCCTGCTTCCCGAAGCGGAACGCGGCCGCCGTATCGCATCGGGTTCGGACCCGCTCATCCGGCACAAAATGTCGGTCGTGAACCACTATTTGCGCCGGATGCCTGCCGGCGGATTAACGGGATATGATTGTTCGTTCATTGTGCTCAAATCGCTGATGGCGGAACAATTGAAATGGCTGACCGGCGAGGAAGCCTGGAACTATGTGGGGCAGGCCGTAAAGCTCGCCAGAACGCGGTACGGGGATTGGTACGACTACTGCATGAGCTTTGCCGTCGGCTTGGAGTTTTATGCCATCGATGATCCGGCTTATTACGTGAGGGATGCACAGGGGCGGTTGAGGAGGCTGCTGACGGTCCAGGACAGCCCGCTGGTTCAAGTGAAACTGCATCATTAGTCAAAAAACAAGCTGACAGGCTACGGCCCCGTCAGCTTGTTTTTACTTAATCTTTCATGCCCGCCACGGCGGACGCCGCGCCGACCACGCCCGCGTGCTCACCCAACTCGGCGGCGTGAAGGGAAATCCCGTCGCCCCAATAGACGGGCATCACGATCCGGCGGAGGTGCCCGCCGATTCGCTCCAGCAGGAAATCGCCCTGGGCGGTAATGGCTCCCGCCAGCAGAAAACGGCGGGTGTTGAGCGTGTGCGCCAGATTGGCGAGGCCCACCGCGATCCGCTCCGCATACCGGCCGACCAGATCGAGCGCCTGCCCGTTCCCCGACCGGGCTTCCGCGAACAGCTGTCTCGGGTCCCGGATCCAGAGGTCCGGAGCTTCTTGTTCGCGCATCAACGTTTTAAGCCCGGTTACGGAGGCGTAGTTCTCCCAGCAGCCGCGGTTGCCGCAGGTGCAGGGGAGGCCGTCCATAGCGACGATATGGTGGCCGAAGCCGCCCGCATACCCGTCGTCCCCCGGAAACATGGCGCCGTCCCTCACGATACAGCCTCCAATTCCCGTGCCGAGGGCGACGCATACGAAGCTCGGGAGTCCCTGCGCGGCCCCCATCCATTGTTCTCCCCGCGCGATGGCGTGCACGTCGTTCATCACCGCGACCGGAAGGCCGGTCTCCCGTTCAAGCCGTTCGCGCAGCGGCGTGCCCGTCCAGCCGGGCAGATGCTCCGTCGCATAGGCGACCGCGCCGGACGCATCGACCGTCCCGGCCGTCCCGACGCCGACGCCCAGCAGCTCCATTCCCTCCTGCGCGGCGGTCCGGCGGTGCTCCGCGATCAGGCCGGACAGCTTCGCCAGGAGGGCGTCTCTGCCCTGCGCCGCCTCCGTCGGCACGGTGCGGAAGTGCCGGACGCCGCCGTCCGTGCCGATCAGCGCCGACTTGATGCCGGTGCCGCCGAGATCGATGCCGATCGCTCCGCGCGTCCGGTTCATCGGCCGTCACGGGCCGATCCGGCCCCCCGTATGGCGCGGGCGAACTGTTCCGTCAACGTGTGCGGGCGGGTGATCGCCGTGCCGACGACAACGGCGTAGGCCCCGGCCCGGAAGGCTTCGGCGGCCTCCCCGGGGGAGTGGATCCGGCCCTCGGCGATGACCGGAACCCGCACAGCGGCGGCCAGTTCCGCCATCAGCCGGAAGTCCGGCCCGTCGCTCTTCGGGCTGTAAGGCGTATAGCCGGACAGCGTCGTGGAGATTAGATCGAAGCCGAGCGCGGCCGCGGCGATCCCTTCTTCCACGGTCGAAACATCGGCCATCAGGAGCCGGCCCGGCTGCCTCCGGATGCCGGACACCAGCCCTTCCAGCGTTTCCCCTCCGGGCCGTTCCCGCCCCGTGGCATCCACGGCGACGATGTCGGCGCCGGCTGCAAAAATCAGCTCCGCATCGGACAGGCAGGGCGTAATGTAGACGTCCGAGCCCGGATAGCTCCGCTTCCAGATCCCGATGACCGGCAGGCCGCACCCTTCTTTAATCGCCGTCACATCCTGCGGCGAGTTGGCCCGGATGGCCGCTGCCCCTCCGTCCTTGGCGGCGTTGGCCATGGCCGCCATGATATGGCTGCCGTACAGCGCCTCGCCGGGATAGGCTTGACAGGATACGATCAGCTGTCCTTTCAACTGCTCCAGTAGTTTCTCCATACTCCGTTCCCTGGCTCCTTTACTTGAATTCCGAAAAAAATAAAACGCATACATGTAGCTATTTCCCAGTATAAAAACATATACCTTACATGTAAAGAAAATAATTTTCGTATTTTACGGATATTTAGAAAAAAATAAACAAAATCATTTACAAGACGATTTTGTTCTGCTAGTTTAGTACACAAGAAACAGCCAAAACCACATATAAGGAGGAAGTACAGGATGGAGTCTTTTGACGTCATAGTGATGGGCGGTGGCATCTCCGGGACGATGGCCGCGGTAGCGGCGGCCAAATCGGGCGCCAAGACGCTGATCGTGGAGTCGCAGGGGTATTTGGGGGGCACCTTGACCGCCAACGGCGTCGGTCCGATGATGACCTTTCACGCCGGGGAGAAGCAGGCCATTCAAGGTTTAACCGACGAGCTGATCGAAAGGCTGAAGAGGGAGGGGAAATCGCCGGGGCATATTTTCGATACGGTCGGATTTACGTACTCGGTCACTCCGTTCGATGCCGAAGCGATGAAGGTGGAGCTGGAATCCATGGTTCTGGAGAACGGGGGCCAAATCCTGTACCACACGATGCTCGCGGAGGTGCATACGGAGGAAGGGCGGGTTACCGGCATTACGGTCTGCAATAAATCCGGGTTGAGCCGTTTGTCCGCCAAAGTGTTTATCGATGCGACCGGGGACGGCGATTTATCGGTTCGCGCGGGAGCGGCTTTTACGAAGGGGCGGGAGAGCGACGGGGCTGCCCAGCCGATGACGCTGAAAATGAAGATGATCAATGTCGACATCGCCAAGGTCAAGGAGTACATTCATGCCCATCCGGAGGATTTCCCGCTGTACAACGGCGATACCTCGATCATCGAGAAGGCGCCGAGACTGTCGACCGCCGGCTTTGTCAGCTTGTTCAAGAAGGCGAAGGAACGCGGCGAAATCTCCATTCCGCGGGAAGATATCCTGTTCTTCGAGACGAATACCCCCGGCGAAGTGATTCTGAATACGACGCGCATCCTCGGCCATGACGGAACGGACGCCTGGAGCCTCAGCCGGGCCGAAACGGAAGGGCGGAAGCAGTGCAGGGAACTGGAGCGTTTCGTGAAAAAATACATTCCCGGTTTTGAAAACGCTACCGTGGAATCGACCGGTCCTTCCATCGGAGTCCGTGGCTCCCGGCAGATTGTCGGGCTTTACACGCTGACGGCCGCCGATATTTTGTCGCAGAAGAAGTTTGAAGATACGATCGCCCACTCCGGCTATCCGATCGACATCCACAGCCCGGACGGCGAAGGGACCAAGCATGAGAAGCTGGAATGGGGCGGCATGTACAGCATTCCGTATCGTTGTCTTGTCACCCCTGCGCTTAGGAATGTCATCGTTATCGGCCGGTGTCTCTCCGCTACATTCGAAGCTCAGGCGGCGGTCAGAACGACGCCGACGACCGGGGCCATCGGGCATGCGGGCGGGGTCGCGGCCGCGCAGGCGGCGTTGGGGAACCTGGATGTCCAGCAGGTCGACGTGGCCAAGGTGCAAAGCGTGCTGAAGGAGCAGGGCGCATATCTGGAGGTTTAATCTGACAGCGGAACGCTGGAAGTGGAACGCTGGAAGCCGCGACAAGCAACACGGCAGTTCAATTCATGTAGTTTTAATTTGAACGGTAAAGGGGACTTGAACATGAGTTCAATCATGTGGGTACAGGCAATTGGCATTTTACTCGTATTTCTTCTTTTTGCGGGGCTGATGATGACGCGGAAGCTGCCGACGATTCTGGCGCTGCCGAGCATGGCGATTTTGTTTGCGCTCATTGCGGGCGTGCCTTGGTCTTCCGGGAATCCCGAAACGGCGACCCTTAGCGGTACGATTCTGGCCCAGGGGTCGATGCGGCTGTCCACGGCGATCGCCGGATTGATCTTCGGCGCCTGGTTCGGACAAATCCTGAATAAAGTCGGGGTTACCAAAGCGATCATCCGCAAGGCCGCCGAACTGGCCGGGGATAAGCCGGTGCTGATCGCGCTGCTGTTCTTCGTGACGGCTTCGGTGATCTTTTCCGCGGCGAGCGGTCTGGGGATGGTCATCCTCGTAGGGACGATCATTATTCCGATTATGCTGACCGCCGGCATCAGCCAGTTTTTGGCTTCCGTCGTCCTGCTGTCCGCCGTCGGCGTCGGCGTGCTGTTCAACGTTTCCAACTGGGCGGTTTACGTGGATGTCATGGGGCTGCCGGTTTCGACCGTGGCCGACTACACGTTGATCGCCGCCCTCCCGCTGATCGTCATCAGCATGATCATGATCGTATTTTACGCCCGCCGCGACGGGCGCGGCCGTAAAGCATGGGCGATGCCGGCCACCTCGCCGTCCGCGGACGGCCGAAAAGTACCGGCGATCGCGCTGATCAGCCCGCTGGTCCCCGTCATTATGGTGTTCGCCTTCAAGATGGATATCGTACCCGCCGTTATTATCGGCGCGGTGGCGACGCTGATCTTGTCCTGGCCGAAGCGTCCGGTGCATGTGCTGTCCAGCTCCTTGGTCGAAGGGATTCAGGACGTGGCCGGAGCCTTGGGGCTCATGATCGGGATCGGTATGCTGGTCAACGCCGTCATGGCGCCGCAGGTGACGGCGATTATTTCGCCGCTGATCGAAGCGGTGCTGCCGAACAGCCCGCTTATGTACATTTTGTTCTTCACCATTTTGTCGCCGCTGGCGATTTATCGCGGTCCATTGAACGTATGGGGACTGGGCAGCGGCATCGCCGCACTGTTCGTCGGGGCTGGCATGACGCCGATCGCGGCCATGCTGGCGCTGCGGGTGGTCAGCAATGTGCAGTCCGTCTCCGATCCGACCAACTCCCATAACGTTTGGGTGGCCGATTTTACGAAGAGCGACATTAACGACATTTTGAAACGGACTCTGCCTTGGATGGTAACGGCCGTGTTGATTTCGATGATCTGGGGTGCGCTTGTCGTCTTTTAAGCAGGGGAACGGCACGGTTTTAGAGAGATAGGAGGGAGCTATGAAATGGGCAGAAAAGTAAGGGTCGGCATCGATGTCGGCGGTACGTTTACCGATGCGGTCGTGCTGGATAACGAAACGTTTGAAATTGTTGAAAAAATGAAAATTCCGACCACGCACCATGATGAGGACGGCGTGGCCAAAGGGATCGTGCAAATTTTGCAGACGATCCTGGAGAGCAAAGGAATCGCTCCCGAGGACGTGGCCTTCATCGCTCACGGAACGACGCAGGCGACGAACGCTTTGCTGGAAGGGGATGTCGCCAAAGTCGGCATCCTCGGCATGGGCTCGGGAATGGACGGATTGAGCGCGCGCAGCGAGTCCAATCCGGGCCAAATCGAGCTCGCGCCCGGCAAAAATCTGCAAACCTACCATACGTACCTGGACTCCAAAAATCTGAAGGATGAGGCCGTGGAACAGGGTTTGCAGGATTTGCTTTCCCAAGGAGCGGAGGTCATCGTCGCTTCGGAGGCGTACAGCGTGGACGATCCGGCCAACGAGCTGCGTGTCGTCGACGCGGCCCAGCGGCGCGGCGTGTTCGCGACCGGCGGACACGAAATCTCGCAGCTGTACGGGCTGCGGACACGGACGCGCACGGCGGTCGTCAACGCCAGTCTCATCCCGAAGATGATGGAGACGGCCAACATGACCGAAAAATCGGTGAAGAACGCGAATATCTCCTCACAGCTGATGATCATGCGCTGTGACGGCGGGGTGATGAGCATCGACGAGGTGCGGAAGCGCCCGATATTGACGATGCTCTCCGGGTTGGCCGCGGGCGTGGCCGGAGCGCTGATGTACGAGAAAATTTCCGACGGCATTTTCTTTGAAGTAGGCGGCACGAGCGTGGACATCTCGGTCATCAAGAACGGCAAGGTCATGATTCAGAACGCGCAGGTCGGGGGCCACCGCACCTATCTGCAATCCCTCGATGTCCGGACCTTGGGCATCGCCGGCGGCAGCATGATCCGGGTGGCCGGCGGCAAGATCGTCGACGTGGGCCCGCGTAGCGCCCATATCGCCGGCAAAGCCTACGAATGTTTCGCCGATCCGGCCCAATTGCGGGATGCGGGGGTCTTGTTCATCAGCCCGCGCGAAGGGGACGCCCCCGAATACGCCATCGTGAAAGGCGGAAACGGCGAGGAATTCTCCTTCACCCTGGCGGGAGCGGCCAACCTGCTCGGCTATGTGCCGGAAGGGGACTATGCCTACGCCGGGAAGGAGAGCGCCCGGTTGGCCTGGGACGCCCTGGGCGCGCACCTTGGCATGACCGGGGAAGCTGCGGCCCGCCAGGTCTTGGACATCGCGATCGACAAAACGATGAAAACGGTCAATGAAATGATCGCGGACTATGAACTGGACCGTTCCTTCGTCACCCTGGTCGGCGGAGGCGGGAGCGGAGCCGTCCTCGTGCCGGCCATGGCCGAGAAGGAGCGGATGAAATGGCAGATCGCCAAGAACGCGCCTTATATCTCGACGATCGGGGTCGCGCTGGCCATGGTCAAGGAGCAGATCGAACGGACGGTCATCAACCCGACGGAGGACGATATCAAGCGGATTCGCAGCGATGTGATGGATAAAATCGTCCAGTCCGGCGCGAGCGAAGAAACCGTGGAGATTACGATTGAAATCGATAACCAGAAGAATATTTTGCGCGCGATCGCGACCGGTTCGACGGAGCTCCGGTCCAAGGATTTGGGACAGGCGGCCCTGTCCGAAGAGGAAATGCGGAGTATCGCGGCAAGCTCCGTGGACGCGCCGGTCGATTCCATGAGACTGGCCGCCCAGACGGGGAGATGGCACTTGTTCGCCAGCGAAGAAATCCGCAAATCCTTCTTCGGCCTCCTCAAGAAGAAACGCACCTCCGTGAGCGTGGTCGACCGGGAGGGCGTGGTCCGGTTCAAGCAGGCCGGCGTCCATTACGGCCGGTTTGCCAAGAAGGAGCGGCACGAAGGGTTCGTCGCCTTCTTGGATGAGCATACGATTTATTCCGACGCCAACGCGACGATCCCGAAGGTGTTCCTGTTTTTCCGGGAGAAGATGCTTGACTTGACGGGGATGCAGACCAAAGAGCAGCTGCTGTCCATTGTGGATCTGGAGACGGAAATGCTGGGCGAAGAGGAGGTCTGGCTGGCGGTGGCGTATCAATAACGGTTGAAAGCGGAAGGAGGTTGATTCTCATGACGAACGTACGGGAAAAGGAGCGGATCTTTGACCTCCGCGGCTTGGAGCTGGATGACGAGGTGCTGGCTCTGGCCGAACTGGAAAGGGACCCGGTTTTTCATAAAATCGAACCCGGCATGTACGGTTATTATCTCTCCGGGTCCCTAGGGATGGGACGGGAAGCGGCGGGGCGGCTGCGGGGGCAGCAGATCCGGGCCCTCCTGGAGGACGCGGGCGTCCGTTTTCGCTTGGCGGAGTCGGCGGGCGCGGGGGCTTTCAAGGTGGCGCTGCGGGCGCAGCTGGACTGGAGCGGAAAGGTTCCGGAGATCACCGTCTACCGGGAATCCATGCACCAGCTTCACATGGCGGCCGCGGCAGCGGACGGGGCGCTGGGTCCCGTGACCTTCGAGCGGATCGTGGACATCCATCTGGCGCATGAGTACTATCATCTGCTGGAATACCGCAGCGGACGGTTTACGAACGAGCTTCTGGAGCCGGTGGAATGCCTGAGAATCGGCCCCTTCCGCCGTAAGGCCACGGTGCTGCAGACGAGCGAGATCGCGGCGCACGCTTTTTGCAAGGAACTGCTCGGGCTCCCGTACCTGCCCAGTTTGCTGGATAATATATATCTCATGCAGACCGAACGAATGGAAATGGAGCGGTTTGTGGAAAATGTGAAAAAGTGGAAGAAGATTTTGGGCGAGAGTGGACTCCATATGCTATAATAAGTAAATCGTTTACTGCGATAGATCGTTTCTTCGGAACGGTTGAATCGCAAAATGCAGGAGGACATATCATGGCTTCGCAAGTACCCGCGGTGATTGCAAAAATCATTTCGCTCAAACAGAAGTTTACCTACGGCGAAAACCAGATCGCTCAATTCGTCATTCATCATTCCGAATTTATTACCCAGCATACGATTACGGCGCTTGCCAATGAGATCGGCGTTTCGGAGACAAGCATCAACCGTTTTTGCAAAAAGATCGGGTTTAAGGGCTTTAACGATTTCAAGATCGCCATCGCCCAGGATACGTTTTACCGGGAAATGCAGACGCGTAAAAAAGAACGCCGCGAAATCACGCCCATCGACGGACTGGCGCTCGATTACAACGAGCTGGTCGTCAACACCTCCGCGATGATCTCCGAGGAGACGCTGCTCGGTGTCGCGGAGATGCTGAAGCAGGCCAGGCGAATCCATATTTTCGGCATCTTCGATTCCTTCCTCTCGGCCATGGCCTTGAAGAACCGCCTGACGCTGATCGGGATCAGCGCGGAAGCCAGCAGCGACAGCCGCGCGATGAAAATCGCCGCGTCCCAGGCCACGTCGGAGGACATCGTCATCGCGTTCACCCGCTCCGGCGCGACGCCCGAAATTATCGACGCGGTCTCCACGGCGCAGATGAACCAGGCGAAGACGGTGGCCATCACCTGTTACGATTCTTCCCCGGTCACCGAGGCCGCGGAGATCAACATCATCGTACCGGACAAAATGTCGGTCAGCAACAGCGCCATGATGTCGAACCATATCACTTTTCTGTTTGTGGTCGACGCCGTCATGAGCCTGCTCATTTCCTCGGACAAATCTTACCTGAAGAAGAAGCTGGACAGCGAGGGCATCATCTCCAGCCGGCCTTCGGTAACGGAGTATTATTGATCGTCAATCAAAAAGCGGCTTGCCTCATCGGCAGGCCGCTTTTTGATTGAACTCAATCCATTAACGGAAATCCCTCCCGTTAAATTGGCTCGTTTCGGCGATACCGCACCATTTAGCCACTGGCGTTGCATTGAAACGGATATGGGTGCCGCCTATCCGCAATCTTTCTTGCCGCCTGGTATAATAGCGGAATTTTGGGCTGTTATTTCGACCCGATTTGCGTTTTCGGGAAAAATAGCGGCCAAAAAGGGCCTTATTTCACTGATGCGGGTCCAAAAATCAGGTTTCGGCCCACTTTTCCCTAAAATAAGGCCCCAAAAGAACCCTATTTCTCACCGAAGGGACGAATTCGACAAAATAAGGCCGCAAATGGCCCTTATCCACCCGCCCGGCTTCAAAGGGAGGCGATTACGGCCATTAGACCCTTCGGGTTAAGGCAACGCTAGCACCATTTAGCCGGAATTTCTCTGCTAATCCGGCCTCAAATGGGCGATAAGAGCCTCTGCCCCGAGATTAGCTGGAGGTTTTCCCGCTAATTGCTAACCGTGGGCGGCAAGGGCGAATTAACGGGAGGTTTTCCATCTAAGTGATAGCGCCGGCTATTGTTCCGGTTAGCGGACAGGTGGCCAGGTGGTCTGGTGGAGTAATCTAAAAGGAATTTCCGGAACTTCCGGAATTTCCCCACCCTACCAGACATGAACGGACAGCATATTCCAATAGAACAGGAACGCCGTATAGGCGATGCATCCGGCGGCAAGCGCGCATCTGCCGAGCGCGGCGCCGTTTTTCTTGCCGGGGCGGATGCCGTCCCGCCATAGCAGGTGAACGGCGATCATCGCGGCCGCCAGCGGCAGGGAGGAGATGCCCCAGGCAAACCAGCCCGGATAACCGTACGTAATTTCGGCGTTACCATATACCATTTGTACGACCAGAAAAATGGACATCAGCAGCGTGATGGCGGTTATGTGCATGGAAACGGGCTTTTTTGTTCTCCGGAATAAGCGAACGACGTAACGAACAAGCCAGACGGCCAGCAGGGCGATGAACAGCAGTCCCGAGCCGGCGTAGACGGCGAGCAGGAAGACCGGCCGATGCAGGAGGCCGGGCCGTTCCTCCATCGTAATTTCCTGCGGGATGGTCATGTGCCAACCGTGATCCCCTTGTTCAAACCATAGCTTTCCTCCGCCGCCTTCCTCCTGGAACAGGCCTTCCGCGATCGGTACGTAGCTTAACTCCTTGCGCTCACCCGTCCCGTCGGGGAATACGCCCGCCAGGATCAGCCGGCCATCGGCGGCCGTCACCTCGAAATCCTTGCCTCCGAGAAAATAAAGCCATTTGCCCCATCCCCGCTTGGGAGCGACCGAGATGGAATAAGTCCCTTCGTACGGCTGTAATTGCTCTCGGGTATAGGGCAGCGCTCGGCCTGTTTTCTCCGGTCCGGCGATCAGCCCGGTAAGGGTTTCTTCGATTTTTTGACCCATCGGCGTGGATCCTTCGATCACCGCATTGCTGACTACCAGGATGCCAAGCCGTTTCGCGGGGATCAGCAGCATTCTGGCGTGAAAGCCGTCCACGTCTCCGGTATGAGACAGCGTCTCGATTCCGCCGGCCAAACGTCCCCGGTAAAAACCGTAGCCCATCCCGGGCAAATCCGGATGTTCGGCGAACTGCTGCTCATGCATGGTTTTAATAGTGGAAGGCTTCAGAATCGACTTACCTTGATATCGCCCGTCATTCAGCTGGGCGATCATAAAATGGGCGAACTCATTCGGCGTGACACTAAGACCACCGGCACCGGGTATACTCAAGAAAGTATAAGGGACCTCTTCATAATGTCCGTTCGTATACGTGTACGATTTGGCCAACTGCGGGTTATTTTCGGGTACGGTCAGATTTGCGCTGGGCATATCCAGCGGCGTAAATACATGCTTGGACATATATGCATTAAGGTCGGCAACCGAGTTCTGTTCGATCAGATTCCCCACCAGTCCGAGCCCGGCGTTGCTGTAAGCGTATTGTTCGCCGGGCTCCCGCACGGGGGGCTGGTCTTGGAAGTATTGGCGCAAAAATGCTTCCGCCGACAACTGGCTTGATCTGGAGAGCGCGTTGATTTCGTAGACCGTTTCATCCAATCCGGCGGTGTGGGTCAGCAGATGGTGCAGAGTTATCGGATTTTTTCCGAAAACGGGCACGTTGTAGCCGGTTAGAAACCGATTGATGTCGTCGTGAAGCGTCAGCTTCCCTTGCTCGACCAACTGCATAGCGGCGGTGGCGGTCACCGTTTTCGTAATCGAGCCTACCCGCATAAGCGTTTCCGCGGGATCGACAGGCCGCTTGTTGTTCACATCGGCATAGCCGTACCCCTTGCTGAACAAGATGCGTTCCCCTTGGGTAACAACTACCGCCGTCCCATGGATATGCCCCTTGCGGATTTCCTCTTCCATCAGAGGATCGAGGAGTTGTTCCGCCCGCTCCGCCGTGATGGAGAAGTCGGACGAGCCTGCCGCCGCCGCTTGGGCGGACGGAAGGGAATGAAGCAAAGGGAGGCCGAGAGAGAGGAGCAGCAGAATAGTGATTGTCTTTTTCATATAAGAACCTCCGGCGGTATCAATTTGGACAGTAAAAACATCTATTCCAGCATACCGCCGCACTCTTTCGTCGAACTATCGCAAATCTTAAATCCATCTTAAAAATACCGGAAATTAGGCCGGAAAGTGCTAAACTAAAGAAATCGGGGATGGATGATATCACAATTGCCGATGAGAAGGACGGGGGAGCGGAATTTGATGAGTAAGACGATACTGCTGGCGGACGATGATCCGGATATCGTTGCGCTGTTGAAACTTTTTTTGGAAAAGGAAGATCTGGTCGTTATAGAAGCCTATAATGGCGCGCAGGCGTGGACATGTATCCGGGAGCGCCGGATCGATCTGGCGGTCATTGACATCATGATGCCCGGACTCGACGGCATTCAACTGCTCAAGCAGCTGCGCACGAACTATAAGATGCCGGTCATCATGATTTCGGCGAAAAGCCAGGACAGCGATAAAATTCTCGGCCTGCAATTGGGAGCCGATGATTTTTTGGCAAAGCCCTTTAATCCGCTGGAGGCGGTAGCCCGTGTACAGGCCATGCTCAGACGGACCTATGAGTTCAATGAGCCGCCGGCGGAACCTCCGATCGAGGAAATCGGGTCGGAGTCTGTAACCATCGGGGAACTGCGGCTGTGCAGCCGGAATTGTGCCCTGTATAAGCAGGGGGAGGAAATTCCGTTAACCGCCATTGAATATAAGCTGCTGAAGGCATTTATGGATGCTCCGGGCCGGGTTTTTACGAAAAAGCAGCTGTTTGAGCAGGCCTGGTCCGACTATTATTATGAGGACGCCAATACGATCATGGTGCATATCTCCCGGCTGCGGGATAAGATTGAGGACAATCCACGGCAACCGGCCTATATCCGGACGATTCGCGGCTTAGGTTACAAGTTCGCCAGGAAAGAGGATTTCTCGTGAAGAAAAACACCCTGTTCCGCCGGTTGGTGAAAACCCATATTTTTTTCGCCTGCACTTTAGTCATGTCTCTTGTCGTCCTGCTGACATTTGCGATTGATACGGAGCGGGAAACGATCGAGATCGGCGTGTCCGAGCTGTTGCTGCTGCTGTTTATGTTCGGTGCCAATATCACGGTTTACAGCTTGTGGACGGCGAAGCGGATTACCGGACCTTTGGAGCAAATCGCGGGAGCGATGGGGGAGATGGGGCAAGGGCGGTATGAAGAACGGCTTGCTATTCAGGCGACGGATGAGTTTGCGCTTGTTGAGAAGTATTTTAATAAGATGGCCGAGTCCCTGCAGCAGGCGGAGACGGAGAACCGCAAACTGCAGGAGAGCAAGCGCCGGATGCTTGTCGATCTGTCCCATGATTTGAAGACGCCCATCACTTCCATTCAAGGGTATGCCAAAGCGCTTCAACTGGGATTGTTTGACGATGAGGCGGACCGAATGAAGGCGTTACAGTTGATTTACAACAAGTCGATCCAGGTCGCCGCATTGATCGACGACATTTTCGAATTGTCCAAGCTGGACAGCCCTGACTTTCCGCTGCGAGCCGCTCCGGGCGATCTGGCCGAGCTGCTGAGAGAGACCGTGGCCGATGGTTATGATCAATTTGAAAAACGCGGGTTTTCCTTGAACCTGGACATTCCGACGCGTCCCGTAACGGTGAAGTATGAAGCCGGATTAATACGCAGAGCGATCTCCAATCTGTTATCCAATGCCCTCCGCTATAACCCGCCGGGGACGGAAGTCACCGTACGTCTGACGGATGCGGGACCTGCCGTGAAGCTAGCCGTGATCGATAACGGGGTCGGGATTTCCGATGCTTTGAAAGCCGTGATCTTCGATCCTTTCGTACGGGGAGATTCGTCCCGGCAAGGGGATGGGGGAACCGGGCTCGGCTTGTCGATTACCAAGCAAATAATGGAGCGGCATGGCGGCGAATTGCGTCTGGATAACGGGAACGGACAAACCTCGTTTGAACTCGTACTGTACCGCCGTTAATAAGGTGCGTGCCTAGCGCACTTTCCAACACACTTCCCACTGCAAAAAGATGCAAAACTGCAGGTATTTTAGACCGATTCACGAGTGGATGCGAGAAAAGATGCAAATTTGCAGGGATTTTATGTGTCCAGGTCGTCTAATGAGGCACTGCATTCTTTCTCATTCTTTCGAATGCAACCCGACGCCCGACACCCGGTCCCCAACAAAAAGAGCCCGGTTCCCCACTTAGGGAACCGGGCTCTTTTGTGCTGTTCATCCGGGAATAAGATCATTAAAGGGACAGTTTTTTGCAAAAAAGGTTCAGCAATACGGCGGCTTCTTGCCGCAACAGGGGTTGCTTGGACCGGTAGTCGATGCCGTCAGAGTCCTTGGTGACTTCCGGCCCGTACATGCCATGATTCACAATATACTGTACCGCCTCCATGGCCCAAGGGTCCGTCTTCCCAAGTAATTTTACGTCCGAGGAATTCGACGTATTCACTCCGGCTGTCATCGCGGCTCTCCAAATCAGGATCGCGGCTTCCTGACGTGAAATGATTTGGCTAGTATTGTAAGCCTGGTTACTTTTTGCGTTTCCTTGAACAAACCCAAGGTCCATGGCTCTTTGCACAAACCCCAGGTAAGGAGCATCTCCGGCTTCCCCCGTCAGCGTTGTTGTTTTTGCCGGTGCCAGTCCTGTCATGCGCATAAGTTCGGCGATAAACTCGGCCCGGGTCATTTCTTGTTCAGGGTGAAAAACGCCATCCGCCGAAGGGTTTAAAAATCCGAGTTGATCCGCTCCATAAATCCATGGCGCATAGGGATGCTGCTTACTGACATCCGTATACTCTTTAGGCTCGGGGGCTTTTTTCGCCCAACTATCCACTTTGTTATAGTACAAATATTGCGTTCCGTTTGAATTCACTTTAATAGCGGCCTTAATCCCCTGCTCATCCTCAAACAACATCGGCTCGATTTCCCGGAGGGTATGCGATCCATAGGGATCCACAATGTTCAGCAGCCCGTCGTCGGTCACCGTAACTTGAAATACCCAAAAGGGGATTCTTAGATCTTGATAAACCCCCGTCAGCTGGCTTAGCTCCGTTTTGGACGGTTTAAGGTACGATTTTTGTTTCGGCGTTTCGGGATAGAAATGATCCATAAAGGCTGCGAAAAAGTTTTCGCGCAAATTCGTGCCGTCTCCGTTTACGACGATAAAACCGCCTACTTTCTGTTCGGGCATAAGCCACATCCAGGAGTGGTAACCCGACAAATCCCCGCCTTTGCCGATGACCGATTGACCATTATAGTTGTTGCTGTAAAAGGTTTCAAACCCGTAAGCGGTGCCAGGGATCTGCGGGTGAATCCGGTGATGGATTTGCTGCATGTTCTTCACCGATTCTTTGCTTAAAATTCGGGCGTCCGCCAGTTGTCCGCCATTGAGCTGGGCGATCATGAATTTGGCCATATCTCCCCCGGTGGAGAACATCCCCCCGTCCGGCGCCTCGGCCGGGTAGGAAAGGTATTCGGGGATCGGCTCCTTCTTCGCCGTGTAAGGGGTAGCCAAATGCTCCCGCAGTTCGGACGTCATTTGGAAGCTGCTGCTCTCCATGCCAAGCGGTTCCAGGATATGTTTTTGCACATATTGACTAAAGGGAACGCCGGACAGCCGCTCCACGATATACCCCTGTAGATTAAAGGCGTAATTGTCATACCGATAGGCTTCACCCGGATCGCGGACAATCGTCGGTACCTGTTCCTTGATAAACTGGTTGTTCGGAACCTCTTTTTCGGAAAGATTCGGACTATCCGTATAATCAAATCCGGTAGTATGCGTCAATAAATGCTCCATCGTGAGCGTTTTGCCGGTTTTGTTGGGAATTTTCAAATCGCCCAAATAAGCCTGGACATCTCCCTGCAAATCGATCTTCCCCTGTTCCACGAGCTGCATGACGGCTGTGGCCGTGAACAATTTGGAGATCGAGGCGATCCGAAAGACGGAGTTTTCCGCATCTATCGGCTTTTTGCCCCCGATATCGGCATAACCGTATCCTTTTTGAAACAGGACCTTGTCTCCCTTGACGAGAACAACCGCTGCGCCTGTTAACTGCTCTTTGTTTTGAGGCCGGTTAAAGAACTCGTCCACAAAAGCCTCCACTTGTTTGGCTTCCAATGGTACGGCCGCTTGCTGATTCGCGGTCGAGGCGGATGCTTTCGACTGAAGAGCCGAAGAGGCGATGAGCAACCCGCACATTAAGAGCGGGATCATTTTCCGAGGTTTGGATTTAAATAAAAACACTGCGATGACCTCCTGTTTTGACGATTTCTTGTGGCGAACTTGATTTAATCCGCGCGTTCAATCGGCATTAGTGTAACACCTTTTGGCTGACTTTTAACAAATTCGCGTCGATCTTAAGGTAAATGTAAGACTGGGGGAATTTCTCATTTGATATGCTTAAAGTAATTTGTCAATGGGAAGAGGATAAAAGGATGAAATCGAACCGATCAAGAGTTTTTCCGGTCATCATGATTCTAATCTTTGGGATCGTCAATATCTTTGGGCCTAACGTTAAAGTACAAGCAACTGGAGGGTTCCAAGCCTCCGCGGAGGAGACAACCCAAATCGATAAATTTGTCGAAACGATGATGGGCAAGCTCCAGCTCCCCGGGGTAGCCATTGGGGTAGTTAGAGGGGACCAGCCCCTTTATTTGAAAGGGTATGGGGTCGCAGGCCCGCAGGGTCAGCCCGTTACCGCGCAAACGCCCTTTATACTAGGCTCGAGTTCCAAGTCGTTTACGGCTTTGGCCATCATGCAGTTGGCAGAACAGGGAAAAGTGGATCTGGAAGCGCCGGTCCGGGACTATTTGCCTCAATTTGAATTGGCCGATCGTAAGGCGTCCGGTAAAATTCGGGTGAAGCAGTTGCTAAACAATAACAGCGGGTTGTCTACCTATACCGGGCGGATTGGTTTTGTCGGCACCGAGCCGACCATTGAAAAACTGATCGAGAGTTTAAAGGATGCCCCTATAAGTGAGCCCGTAGGAACAACATATCAATATTCCAATGCCAATTACGATATATTGGGCGGGATTGTTCAGAGCGTCTCGGGGATGTCTTATGCGGATTACGTCCGGAAGAATATCTTCGAGCCTCTCGATATGAAGAACAGCTTCACTTCGACATTAGCGGCCAAGAAGCAGGGTCTAGCGTCAGGTTACCAATCCTTCTTTGGGTACATGTTCCCCACGGAGCAGCCGGACAACCCTTCCATGCTCGCCTCCGCCTACCTGATTTCCAGTGCGGAAGACATGGCCCATTATCTCATGGCACAGCTTAATCATGGAAAATTCGGTGCTAGCTCAGTAGCTTCCGCCGAGAGCATCCGTCGCATGCATGAGCCTGCGGTTCCCGACCCTTCGATTAACGGATATTATGGAATGGGGTGGGAAATCGCCGATGGGGTAGTCAGGCATCAGGGCGATGTCGAGAACTTTCACTCTTCTATGGTGCTGGACGGCGACACAGGGATCATCGTATTGATTAACGCGCATGATTATCTGGTCCGCGGCGGCAAACTCGAAATGATTACGGATGGGATTCGCGATATTTTACACGGCCGCCAACCGCAGACAGATGTAGGCAGTGTTATGGGGACACACCTCATCATTGATCTTGTAGTTCTGGCTGTGGCTGTACTGCTGGGGATATCCATCATGCGTCTATTCAAGCGGAAGGGTCGTATTACGCGTACTCCGCTGCGAAACTTGTCGTCCGTCCTGTTTGTCTTAATGTTTAATTTCGCAGTTCCCGTTACAGTGCTTTACAGAGCGGGCTGTTTTGTAGCTCCATGGCGCGTGTTGTTCTCCTGGTTGCCGGGGATCGGCCCTCTTGTCTTTCTGTTATGCATCCTCGCATTAGGCATCGGTATGGTTAAATTGATCCTGTTTGCAGGGAACTTGAGAAGGGACATCAGGATCTAGTGCTAATGATGTTATTGTTATAATATCTTCTTATGCGTTTGTTGCATGGGGAGGGGAAAGAATTGAAGAAGTTAACGGTTATGCTATGTGTCATCGGCTTATTGTTTACGGGATGTTCGACATTTGCGGGCAAAAGAAAAGCCAAAGAAAACGAAATCAGCCGGTTGGCCATAAATTACGTGAAGGAAAAGTACGGGATGACGGACGCCGAAGTCATTGAAGTATCGCTGGCTTCCTCGCCAAACGGGCCTATTCCTAGTTTTAAACGGAAAATTCCGAATGAGGGCGTAGTTCGTATGAAGCAAAATGGCGAGGTTTTTAACGTATTGGTCAGTACAAACGGGGGCAAGCTCATCGGCCAAACCAACCCACTGATTGCCGATGACTATCAGGCGGCGGATATCAAACGCGGTATTGAGGAACATATCATCAGAACATACGGCGTCTCGAAACAATATCATATCCGAAAATTTGACGTGTCCAGCCTGATCGGCGAGGGGGAGAAATTGGGCTATTTTTGGATCTCCCATTATTTCAGCCATTACAATTCCGGTGACAGGTATAACAGTTATTTTACGCTCTCGCAAAAATACGAAGGGGATATCGCGAAGTTTTTGAAAGAGCAGGATTACAGCATTCAGCTGGAGATCTTTTTCAAAGGGGAAGAAAAGGATGCCCGCAACCATGCGGAGCAAAGCAAAGCGTTTTTGGACAAAATGGTCGAGATCTTCGGCAACGGCGAAAGTGAAATTCAGGTGTACGTAAATAAAGAACACAAATTTATGGACGACAAGATGCGGGACATCTTCAGACAGGCGGACGACTACGGCGAAAATATCGATCCCGTCCTTTACGGGCCGGTATATAATTTCTGCAATATTTCAGTCAGAACGTACAGCGAGGACTACATCGCTTTTAGCAAAAAGCAGTCCCCGTACACCGAACTGAAGCGAGTGGATTTTCATGGAAACCGCTACCGGTTTATTGCGGCCGATCAGGGAATCAGTCTGGCTTCGCTGGTGGAGGACGTTGATTTTGCCGACGAAACGGACTTTATCTATTCAGCCGTATCGATGGATGAGGACGATCCTCTTCGCACGGCCGACTTTAAGGAATTGGACCGCAGAGAGAAAGGGCGTTACGAATACCGCTTGCTGAATGACCGTATCTACCGGGTCGATTATGCCAAACCCGAGCAGAAGGGCGAGAAGAATTACGGGAACGATATGATAGCCGTGAGCATCGATAAAAGCCTGGTTCCGCAGCCTACGGATGACCTCCTTATCGTAGAAAAATTACAAGACGGAAGTCTGGCCGTGAACTATTACAACGAATATGTTACGGAAAGTGAGGACTCGCTGATCGGCGAAGTGCTGGTGGGGAAAGATTTCGCTGTGGTGCGCAGGACCAAGATAGAGTAGGGGGAGGGCCGGTTTTTATCCGGCCTGATCCGGAAGCAGATCCATATTCCACAACGCCTTCTTATACAGTAGGGAACTGTGCGACATCAGATTATGGAGGGGCAAAAGCGTATAACTGGCTGAAATGCCCGGCTTTTTTTGGGAAAAATAAGCCCCGCACAAATACCCCACATTAAATTCGTTCCAGCTTCGATAGGTTTTTTGCAGCATACCGGCTGCTTTCAGCTTGATTTCCCACGCTTCATTCTTCGTCAAAAACGATAAAGCCAATCCGACACGGGCCAGAAGGATGGCCCAGGCTCCATCATACGCCACGACATTTCCGGAAGGGAGCTGGTGCAGGCATTTATGCACGACCCCCCATTTTTCAAAATCCGCCTCATCTTTCACAGACTCAAGAAACCGGCTTCTTCCTTGTTCCGTCAGCGCGGCCAAACAGGCATGTTTGCGGTTGTAATCGGCCCGGACTCCGTCCCTGAGCAGCCAGTCGATTTTTGACTTTAATTCGGAGGCGTTCGTAATTCCCCATTGCTCCAACGTGTGTTTGATCAGACCTTTACGAATATAACGATCGATGACCCCGAATTCGTAGGCCACATAATAGTTATTGAGCATCCATTCCTCGCTGCAGGCCGAAATACAGCGAAAATACAACTCCAGCCGCCTGCGTTTCCTGAAACTATAGTGTTTTAACATGCTTGCCGAATCCTCCTTGGTCAGGTACAAAGCAATTTGAGCGTTCGCAAAGTCTTCCAAGCGCTCACGCCAAGTATGAGATAGAGTACGGTCATGAATCCCGGCGGATGGAACAGAAGTTGGACGGCCCAAAAAACGATGAGATACAGCCAGCTTAATCGAAGGAAGATGACGCCGCAGGTAAAGCTGAAGAATTTAATAACGTTTTTTCTCGACAGCTTGTAATAGGGATTATATTTTTGAGAGAAGAGATGCTTGTTCCACAAACTTTGCCCCAGAGAAGCATCAAAAAGGAAATGAACATAACCCGTGGAGTTTACTTTAGTCTCCGCATTTTCCTTCCAGATTTCCTCGAGGCGTCCCCATTCCAGCTTGGAGGCAAGGGAAACGCTCCAAATATCTTTATCCAGACCGTGATACTCCCGAAGCAATTCGCACTCCCGGATCGCTTCATTATACATCTGCTCTTCGTAATAAATTTGTGCCTTCAGCAGATGGGCCTCATAATCTTCCGGCTTCAGCGCAAGAAGATCGTCCAAGCTGGCGAGGGCCTCTTCCGTATTGCCGACTCTCCTAAAATATTTAGCTCTCATTAACTGCAAATCCGGATCATCTTGAAAGAGATGATGGGCTTCGGCCAAGACGTCCGCGGCTTCTTCCGGTCGATCTTCCATTAACATCGATTGGGCCTGTTGCCTCAGCGTGAGATAATGTTCGATGTCGAAATGAAGCTCCCTGTTGGCAAAGCACTCGTAATTTAGCGCAGTGGCCCCGTAAATTTGCCTGATTATAAACTCAATCCAGGGTTCGTCATAAATTTCAAGCAAATATTCCTTGTCTTCAACCAAATGAAAGGATCTATCAAGGATTTGCCATACCTCATGCGGTAGATTATGATGCTTTTCCAAAAATAACATCAGTACGTTCAAGCGTTCTTCCTGATATTCGACTTTCCACAAAAAATCATCCGCCATCAACGCGTTCCATTCTTGAGGATCGATCCGACGCGTGAAATCACTATACAACTCTTTCATTTGCCGAAAAAATAGTTGGACCTCGTTCAACGCCTGATGCGGCGCCACATCTACCCAACGGTATGTACTTCTATATCTAATTTCCTCGTTTATGTCGCCGCCGGCAGCAACCACATCAATCTCAATTTCATCCTTAATTTCATCCTTATATTCATAGTCATGTTCTTTTTCTTTTTTCTGTTCCTCTTCGATGGCTGCCTTCATGGCCCGGTCGAAAGCTTCCCTAAGTTTTTGATAGCCCTGCGGGTCATCTTCCGGATGATGTATTTTCAAAAGCTTCGCGTATGCCCGTTTGATCGCGGACTTATCGCCGGTCGGCTCGATCCCGAGAGTTTGCCAAAAGTTCATTAAGCTTGCAATCCTCCTATCTCGTAGATACGGACTAAATCCACGCCCATATGCCATAATTCGACAAATTTATTAGTTTTTCCTTCATTAAGATGAAAAAAGCGAGTCCCATTCAGGAAATACTCTAGTGAACGGGGCTTGGTAAGAATAAGGAACTGAAACGACCGTTAGGTCAGAAGGGAAGTGACGGATCGTGATTCGTGATTCGTGATTTCCGACGGACCTCCTGGTTCTAACGGAAACTATAGCCGCTATTTCGGCATTTTGGGGCGAATTGAAATTCTAACGGAAGCCATAGCCGCTATTTCGGCACAATGAGGCTAGATTGGAGGCAAAGAGGTCGAATAGGCGCTACTATTTCCGTTAGAATTCGGAAGGAGCCATTTTTGGCAAAATAGCGGCTATGATGTCCGTTAGAGCGGAGGTGGAAGGGGCGGCTCATGATTGATGATTCGTGATTCACGATTCCCGACGGCCCTCCTGGCTCTAACGGAAGCCATAGCTGCTATTTATATCAGTTCGGTGCAAGCCGTCAACAGATTAAAGGGAGCGGCCGCTCCCTCTACGGGACGATTTCCCCCTCGACCGTCACTACGCCCCGGACCGGTTCCTGCGGGTTTTGCGGTGCGTGATCCGGCGCTTTTTCCCGCGTTGAATCCGCCGGAGGAGACGGCTGGACCGGTGTGGGCTCTACGGGAACCTGATTCTCGGGTGCGGGCCCAGCGGGAGCCTGATTCTCCGGCGTGGGTTCGGGTTCGGGCCCGGGCCCCGGCTCCGAATTTTGAAGCGGCGCCTTCAACGCCAAGCCCTGGCCGCGGATCCAAAACGGGCCCGTTTCCGCCGCGATTTGCAGCCACTCGCCCGATTGTCCGGTGACTTGAACCGTTTGCGGGGACATAACCGGCCCTTTGGGGGCAAAGGCATCCGGATAGCGGTAAGTCTGAATAACCTCCGGCACATCGGCGGAAGCATCGAGCGGTTCGACGACCGTCAGCATCCCCGGCGAGGGGTGGATCCAGCCGCTTCCTTCGGCCGCGCCTACCTGCACCCAGTCCCCCTTGCGGGCGGTAACGGTGAGCTTTTGCGGCGCGAGGGAGGCGGTGGCGGCTGCGGCGCCTCCGCCGATGTTAGGGTACAGCGGCGTGCCCGCCAGCAGGTCGATCGGCTGCTCGACGTACTGGACCTGTTGCTTCTCGAGCCAAAGGTCATAAGATTTCTTGGCCGTGTAGAGGCCCACCAGCCGATTTTCGGACCAGATTCCGCCGAATTTGCTCAGCGGAACGCTTCGTTCTCCGGCATAATCGGCGATCTCGATCGTAAATCCGGGGCGGCCAAAGGTCTGGACAAACCAGTCCTTATAGCCTCCGCCCGACGGATTTTTCTCCGGCTTCACCAGGGAATAGCCGGTAAGATTGGCGAGTACGGTGGCGATCGATTTGTCGCGGGCGACGTTTTGGCTCGGCGTTCGGTAATGCCAAAATATAATTTCGCCCGAGCTGTGATAGGAAATCGTGATCTCCGGATCGATCTGCTTGGTGAACGCCATCATCATTTGAACTTCCGGCGCTTGCGCCGGTTGTTTTCCTTTATAGTTTTGATACCAGGGGGCTGCCCCGGAATTGCGGATCGTGCTCCAGCCGGCCGGGTACTGACGGTTTAAGTCGATCCCTTCCATCGTGGCTTTCCAGCGTGCGAAATTGCTGCTGTTGCCGTTATATCGGCGCAAGGTGTTGGCCAGATTGGCCGGCAATCCGGCCGTACCTTGCTGGGCTAGGGTGACGCCGTCCGGATTGACCATAGGGACGATCCAAATCGTCACGCTGTCCAGCAGGCTGCGCTCCTCGTAACTGGAAATCGTGGTACTGGCGGTGTAGGCCTGAGCGTAGGTTTCTGACATTTTCATTAACAGCGAGGTGGTCATCCATTCCCTGGCGTGGTGCGAACCGTTCAGAAATAGGACGGATTCGCCGCGCCCCAGTTTGACCGCCCACAAATCGCGGCCATATTTTGTTTTACCGAGAGACTGGTAGGAAATAAGGTCGGGATAGGCTTCGGCCAGCCGTTCGATATCCCGCTGCATCACTTTGTAGGAATAAACCTGATTGGGGTTTACGATGCCGGTGGAAGCATACGCCGACGAGGGGAGGATAAATAGAGGAAGCAAAAGCAAAAAGCTTAGAAACGTAAAGAACCCTTTTACTAAAATCTTATTAGCCTTGGTGGGTCTCATGATGACGATGCTCTCCCCTATTCTATGTATAAATATGAAGTAACTTGAGGGAAGTATAAGGGGAATCTAGCGACTTCGTCAATTCATTTTTGATAGAAAACGGGAAAATAGTCATAGGCGCAAAGAACCGCTCCCCAGCAGGGCTAACCCCGTCCTGGAGAGCGGCTCTTTGCTCATTCCTTTTCGTCGCCCGACAACAGCTGCAGCAGGTTATCGGGAATCTTTAGTTTCTGATTGTCGAACAGCAGCTGAAACTCACCCTCGCCGGCATGTTGATGGGCCAGCTTGATCTCTTCCATCTCATGGTGCAGCTGCTCCATTTTCGTGTCCAATTCGTAGGCGGTGTCCGCCGCTGTTTTTAAATCCGCAAGCAGCCTTTCCGGGACGGACTCATTGTACTTGTAAAAGATTTTGTGCTCGAGGCTGGCCCAAAAATCCATGGCGATCGTCCGGATTTGAATTTCCACGCAGACCAGTTCCTCCCGATCGGACATAAAGACCGGCACTTCCACCAGCATATGCAGGCTTTTGTAACCGTTGGGCTTCGGATTTTTGATGTAATCCTTGATGGAAATGATCTTCAAGTCTTTCTGCGCCTGAAGCATCCGGCTGATCCGGTAAATATCCGAGATGAAGGAGCAGGTGATCCGGATGCCGGCGATATCGTGAATCGTGTGCCTGATATCCTCCAGCGAGCGGATTCCGCCCTTGCGGTACAGCTTTTTCATAATGCTTTCGGGCGATTTCAGCCTGGACTTGGTATGCTCGATCGGGTTGTAGTCGTGCAGGAGCTGGAATTCTTCCTGCAAAATTTCGATCTTTGTCTCCACTTCGTGAAGCGCGAATTTATACATCATCAAGAAGCGGGTGAGTTTCTTCTGAATGGCCTTCACTTGTTCCAGGGGATGCGAATGATCTATCATATCTAACCGTCCTTCGTACAAAGTTGTCTGGATCTTTCATACGTTCATTATACCTTAGGTTGCCGGCTTGCTTCCAGAAAGGCGGGGCGACCCTTGCGGCGGTTAGGGACCAACGGACCCTATCACGGCTTTCCTCCCAAAATCCTGCTATAATGAATGGGCTTGAATTTTAAGATAAAGAAGGTTTGTTTGATGGTCATGAAAAAAATAGACCTGGCTCAGGTGCAGCATGAGCTTCGCGCCTTTGTCGGAGACGCTGTCTATGTTCACAGCGAAGCAACGTCGTACGTCTTTGTCCGCAATTTCAAAATCCGCCTTGACGAGGCTTTTATCGCCGGCGGCCATCCCTATCGCGCCGCCCTGCGGTTTGACGGCCACGGCTGGCTGCGCATGGAGGCGCTCACCCACTACGAGGTCGATGAACAAGGCCGCCTGCTGCTGGCCGGTTTTGACGACCGAGGGCGGATGGATGTCGCACTCCATCTGGGAAAGGAGCCGTTCCCGGAATGATGAACCACACGGAACAGCACGGGGTGCGCAAACTGCTTGCGGTGTTTGCCCACCCTGACGACGAAACCTTTATTTGCGGCGGGACGTTGGCGAAATACGCGGGGGAAGGGGCGGAGATCACGCTCGTCAGCGCGACCCGGGGAGAGATGGGACGGCGCATGGGCAACCCGCCTTATTTGAACCGGGAAACGATCGCGGCGGCCCGGGAACAGGAACTTCGGGAGGCTTGCCGGATTTTGGGCGTCCGGGATCTGAAGTTCCTGGACATACGGGACAAGACGGTCGAATTCATCGATGCGGAACTGCTCGTCGGACGGGTTGAAAAATTGATCTACGAGATCGACCCCGACGTGGTCCTCACGTTTCATGAACAATGGGGAGGGCATCCCGACCATTGCGCGATCGGCAAAGCGACAACGGCGGCTTGCAGACGAGCCGGGCTGGAGGAGCGTCTGTTCTTTATTTCCTTCGGCGACATGATGGAGCGCCCCGAGCTCTTCGGTTACACCCGCACGGATGTTGTCAAAATCGATGTTTCGGCTCAACTTGAGCTCAAGCTGGCCGCTTTTCGCGCGCACCGCTGCCAGTCGGAAATCGATGAATGGGTATGGCTTCCGGATCGGGAGGCTGTCGCGCGTTTCGGCAAGTACGAGTACTTCATCAAGGCCGGCCAGACCGGTCAGGCCCGCTCGGAATTTCAACGTTCTTTTTAATCGATATCCCTCATTTTCGCTTAGGGGCGAAGAATGGGGGATTTTTTTATGAAAAAAATCATGTTTTTTACGAAAATCAAAAGGTAATTTAATCCACTTCTAGAATAGATATTGTATTGCAGCCTTGACGGTACATAAATACTAAATAAAGGGAGATGAGAGTTTGAACAGGAAAGTCATCGCTGGATTTTTAAGCTTCCTGTTAACGTTTACGCTGTTGTTGCCTGCGGCGGGAGCGCAGGAGCCATCGCTCCAACAGGAAGAACGGGCCGTACAAGTCTTATCCGGTTTGGACCGGAACATCGTATCGCTGGATACCCCGAAGCCGGAACTGAAGTTGAACCGAAATCAGCGGCAAAGTGAATTCTCTCGGTCATCTTCCCAATCTCTTTTACCTGATGAGGCCACTAAGATCGAAACGCAAGATACTTCTCCATCCGCTTCATTTCAACCCGAAAATTACGTCCCTCTGGCGGACAGTCCAGAACCCGTTACCGTCATCGTAGAATTGCGGCAGACCCCGATAAAAGTGTTTGAGGCCGAGGCGGAACAGGTTCAAAGCAAATCAAGCCTGATGGCGCCGTCCATCTCCTCGCATCTCGCCAAGATCCAACTGGAGAGGAGCACCTTCAAAAAAGCGGTGCAGCGCGAGCTGAACGCAACTATAAAACGCGAGTTTACCCAAGTGTTCAACGGATATTCGTTGACCCTGGCGGCAGACGAGGTCGAAGAACTGCTGACGCTGCCCGGCGTCAAGGCCGTCTATCCGAACAACCCGGTTTATGCCACCGCCGAGGCGGATACCGTGCTGACCCCGCAGGGCAGCGTCCCTTTTATCGGGAGCGAAACGCTTTGGGGGGAAGGTTTCAAAGGTGAAGGCATCAAGATCGGCGTTCTCGATACCGGGGCCGCGAAGGACCACCCCGACCTGGAGGGGGCCATCGTCCAAAATCCGGACGGTTATTGGGGATACGACATCGTCAACAATGACGACGAACCGTATGAAACCACGAAGGAGGATTTTTACAAGGCCCGGGAACTAGATCCGACCCTTCCCGAGGTGAACGAACTAGGGAAGACCTATTACACCTCGCACGGTTCCCACGTCACCGGAATTATTGCCGGCCAGGGCGTCGGCGCAGCCGGGATGGAGGGAGTCCTGGGCGTAGCCCCCGAGGCGGATATTTACGCTTATAAAGTGCTGGGTCCCTATGGAGGGGGATCGAACGAAGGCGTAATCGCCGGGATCGAGAAGGCCGTCGTGGACGGGATGGACGTCATCAACCTTTCTTTGGGCTCGGAAGGAAACAATGAAGCGTCCGCGGATTCCGTCGCCGTCAACAACGCGGTAAGAGCGGGCGTCATCGCGGTCGTAGCCAGCGGAAACGACGGCCCGGACGAAGCGACGGTCGGCGATCCGGGATCGGCCGAGCTGGCGATTACGGTAGGAGCCTCCAAACACCCGACGGAGACGCCGATCGTCAAGGTAGGCGGTTCGGACGACAGCGCTTTTTTTATGGAGACTTTCGATAAATCCCAGGGCATAGAAACCTTGACGGAAGAGTACGGATTGGTGGACGTCGGTCTCGGCAGAGCGGCGGACTATGAAGGCAAGGACTTGAACGGAAAAATCGCGCTGATCAAGCGAGGGGAGTTCTCCTTTGAAGAAAAAGCGACGAATGCCATAACTTCGGGAGCTGTCGGCGCCATAATATTTAACAATGTGCCGGGTGAACTGGAAAGCGGTACGCTGGGGGAAGTCGACGTGACGATTCCGGTCTACGCCTTGTCCGGGGTAGCGGGGGATCGAATCCAAGCCGAACTGGCCGCAAACCCCGAGCTGAGCGTCTCTTTTGGCAGTACCGTTGAACAGGATATCATGGGGGAATTTAGTTCGCGGGGGCCGGTGAAACCATCGTTTGATATCAAACCGGATATTTCCGCACCCGGCGTCCGGGTCCTTTCCAGCGTGCCCGAGTACGCGGGATGGTATGCGGCGCAAAACGGCACGAGCATGGCGGCACCGCATATCGCCGGGGCGTCGGCCCTGCTCAAAGCGAAGTACCCTAATTTGACGCCGTCGGAAATCAAGGCTTTGATGATGAACAACACGGTCAAGTTGAAAGACCGGCTTGGAGCCCGTTATAAACATATGGAGCAAGGGGCAGGACGCGTTTCACTCGAAAAAATCGTGAAGGCCAAGGCGGTCGCCATGACCGAGGAAACGACCTATAATGTAGAAGGAGAAGATTCGCTTACCCACTATACCGGCAGTATCTCTTTTGGTTATATTCCCTGGAGTTCGACCGGGGAACGGCAAATTACGGTCAAGGACATCGCCGGACAGGATTCTTCTTACGTCTTGAGTTCCGAATGGTATGGCTCCTCTCCGGTTCAAATCGAACTGTCCCGCACGCAGGTTGATGTTCCCGCGGGGGGACAGGAGGACTTTACCGTTACCGTAAAAGTACCCGAGCAAACGGATGCCGCCTATTACGAGGGCGAGCTGAAATTGCGGGATACGAACAGCGGCCATGAAATTCAAATGCCTATCGCCCTGTATATTGGGGAGGCGTCGAAAACGCATGCGGTTTCCGACGTCACGCTGAATCCGGACATTTTTTCTCCAAATGGAGATACATTGTCGGACGCTACGAAAATTTCATTTACGGTGAACACTCGAATATCGCTGCTCGCCATGGATGTACACGCGGCAGACGGCAACTGGATAGGGAATTTGTTCACCTTGGATCAAGATCTGAATCCGGGCACCTATAATCTGAATCAGCCTTGGGATGGCTCGGGACTGGACGAAGGCTTATACTATTTAGTACCTTGGGCGGCCGAGAAAGGAAAAGAACCGGTGCCGCTTGATGATCAGGCAGTGCCTTTCATTATTGATCGGGGCGCGCCTCTCGCGGAATTCGGGGAACCCGACATCGTCGTGGACGAATCCGGTCTCTCGGGGACCATCAGCGGCAAGATCACTCAAGATCTTTTGATCGATTTACTGGTTACTCCAGGGAATTTGTCCATCCCCGACGTGATCGGCGTAGCTGTTCTTTACGATAGCGCCAACGGCGAGAAAAAAGTGCAGATTGACGGAACGGTGGATGAGAGCGGGAATTTCACCATTCCGGTTCCCGTAACCCCGGGAGAGAACGTCTATGAGGTTTACATCTACGATCTCGCCGAAAACGGTATGATTGAGCCGGCCCGTATCGTCAAATATAAATCCGATATTGAAAACGCGGTTGTTCTAACGGCCCTGCCTGGCCGGGTACCCGCGGATCAATCGTTCACGGTGGACGTGGATTTTGGCGTTACCGAAGCGGTGTATTCCGCGAAGTTCGATCTGCTGTACAGCAAAAAGCTACCGGCGCCGGAGGTTTTGACAAGTGCGCAGTTGAGCGGACATCAGGCAAAATGGAATCCTGACGCCCAGCTGTCCGTATCGGAAGCGGTCTACGAGCATGCTCCGGAAATCAGCCGGTACGAATACTCCGTTGCCTTGAACGATACCCCCGGCTATACCGGAATCGGGTCCTTGGCGTCTTTCCGATTCGGGTCGGCACCGCAGGGGGAGTATGCTTTTGAGCTGACGAATCTCGTGCTGCTCGACCAGAACGGTCGGGAAATCCAGGCGGATTCCAAGCTTCAAACCAAAGTCACCGTGTTGGAGAAACCCTCGCTTCGGGTCGAACCGCAGGCGCTGTCCCTTCGGGAGGGGACTAGCGGGAAGCTGACCGTCACTTACCGGGATGCCGAAGGGAAGGAGACCGACGTGACGGCGGCAGCCGAGTATACGCCGGCCAATCTGGCACTGGTTTCCGTAGACAAAGGGTTGGTGACGGGGAAACAGGATGGCCGCACTTCGATAGAAATCAAATACGGTGAATTAAAGGTGGCGGCGAATATCACCGTTACGGATACACCGGAGCCCGGGGGCGGCGGCAGTAACAGTGGCGGCAGTAGGGGCGGCGGTGGTGGCGGTACCTTTACGCCGGCACCCGTAACTCCGAAAGCCGAAAAGGCGCCGGCCGGAGCTGTGAGAGTGGCGGTCAAGAGCGGAGAACCGACCCGGGTTTCCCTCGAGAACGGCTTAACGCTTACCGTGCCGGAGGGTGCGCTGCCCGAGGAGGCCGCGTTTGTTGAGGTGACGGCCGCTTCGGATGAAGCGACGTCCACGTTGCTCACCGGGCTGAACTTGGATACGGCGCTTAGACCGGCGGGCAAGTATTACGACTTTGCCTTGTTGGATAAGAACGGAACACCGCTGAACAGCGTTTCGTTCCGTCAACCGGCGACCGTGTCGATTCCGGTCGAAGCGCTCGCCGCAGCCAAGCTAAATCCCGCGAAGATCAGCCTGTTCAAGCTTCCGGAGCAAGGGCAGCCCATCCGGCTGGCGACCCGGCAGAAGGACGGCAATCTCGTGGCCGAATTGAGCGGCTTTAGCCGATACATGTTTATGGCGAAAGAGGTTAAGTTTCTGGACGTGACGGAGATGAATTATCCTTGGGCGGTGAATGAGATTGAAGTGCTTGCCGCGAAGGACATCGTGACGGGAAGAAGCGGGAATCTGTTCGGTGCGAAGGAACAGGTCACCCGAGCCGAATTTATCTCCCTCCTGGTGCGGGCGCTTGATTTGCAGCCGAGCGGGTCGGCCCAAGTATCGTTCCGCGACGTCCCGGCCGGCAGTTGGTATCACGAGGCCGTCCAAAGCGTTGTGACGGCCGGAATCGTGACCGGGTACGACAACCAAACGTTCGCGCCGGATCAAGCCATCACCCGTGCGGAAATGGCGGTAATGCTGTCCAGAGCGTTGAAGCATGCGGAAGGGAAAGCGGCAGCCCCGGCGGCCTTAGCTTTCTCCGACCAACAGGATATTCCGGGCTGGGCGAAGGATGCCGTTGCCCATGTGGCCGGTCAGGGGCTTCTGCAAGGCAAAAGCGGGAATCGGTTTGAAGGAGAAACGCTCGCCAGCAGGGCGGAGGCCGCTGTAGTGATGTATCGTTTATACGGAAATCAATAATACCAAGGGTTTGGTTCGAATTAAAGGGAATTGTTCCCGTTAATGATGTAGAATCAGAAGGTGGAAGTTTATATCTACAAATTGTGGGTGTTGGCAACGTATCCGAAACCCTATCACATCCTTGCCCAACGCCGATTCTTTAGTTCAACTTATCTGAGGGAATCATAAAAGTTTTGGCCGCTGGCATGCTGAAGCCGGCGGTTTTTTTTATTTTCATGTCACAAATCGCGAAGTAACGGTTGTCATATATGCGAATTCGGAACACGGGAGGTGATGGAGTGGATAAAAGAACAACGGTTGACGCAAACAGGGAGGAGCGCAGAGCGCTGATTGATGAATGGGCTCGGCAGGCGCAGGCGGGCTCCCAGGAAGCGTTTATCAAGATCACCCGCCACTTTGAGAGACAGTTGTATATCTATTGTTATTATCTCATCAAAGACCCTGAGGAGACGAAGGATGCGCTGCAGGATATTTTTATCCGGGCCTATCGAAATATCGGTGAATACCGGGGGGCCTCCTTCTCGGCATGGCTGTACAGAATCGCCTACACACACAGCATGAATGTGTTGAAGAAGAAAAAACGGGAGCAAAGGCTGGCGGACAGGTATCGGGATGAAGCCCGCCTATACACCCATACCGAACGGGATTCCGCCGTCATGGAACTGCTGGAGCCTTTGACGCCCGACGAGCGAAACCTGGTGCTGTTAAAGGCGGTGGAACAGTACACTTTCGAGGAGATCGGGCAGATTATGGATTGTACGGCTGTCGGATTGCGAAAAAAATATGAACGCATCCGTAAAAAACTGGTTCAATATGAACGAAATAAGGGAGGCGCGAAAATTGAAACGAACATCGGATCCAGCAGAGCGGGTTATTGAAAATTTGGAGTATATGATAAATCTTACGGAAGTGCCGGAATTAAACCTGGAAGAGAGGATTGTGGAAGAAATGAACAAAACAAATACAGTCAATCGTCATCGTCATCGGAAGAGCGGCATGATGAAAAAAGCGGCGGCAATCTCGGGAATCGCCGCGGCCTTGGGACTCGGGGTCGTCGGTAGCGGCTTTGTTTCCCCGGCTATGGCCAGCGCGTTAAGCCAAGTCCCGTTGATCGGCAACGTATTTCAGCAATACGGGGATGCGGGGCTTCAGGCAGGGGTAAAACAGGGGCTGTATCAGCCCGTTGACGCCGCAGACAGCCACGGGGGCATCACCCTGAAAAGTACAGGTTATATCTATGACGGGACGCGTATCTCCGTTGCCCTGCAAAGAGAAGGCAAAACGGATGACGGACTGCTGGGCGAAATTCTTTCCAACGGCGACAGAGTTACCGGCGGCAAAGGTGTAATCAAGGACATCAAAATGTTGGTCAACGGCGAGAACTATTTTGTCGGACGTTACATTTTGGAAGAAGGGGAAACCGGGGATTCGGCGATTCTGAACTTCAATGACTCCCTCCCTTTCGGTACCGGTACATCGGGTCATCCTGGAGACTTGGGGCGGCCGGCACTGGGTGAGTCCTTCGAGTTGACGCTTCAAGTGAACATGACGGGGGGCGACCAGCCTTATGTGCTGAAGTTTCCGGTGAAGAAGAACACCGAAAATCTCGTCTTGAACCCGCAATCGGTCAAATCCCATGACGGCTTCAGCCTCACCTTGGATAAACTGGAACTGACGCCGATCAGTACACGGTTGACCATGACCGGTGAAGGGGAGTTCAAGAGCCTCGGAGAAGAATACAAAATTCCTGACAAATATCTGTATGCGGGCAAGCATGCATTCGGGGTTCATATCTTCGATGAGAACAACAACCGGGTGGACGATCTTTACGATAACCGGATGAACATCATCGATGGAAAGTATCATATCGACTTCCTCTTTACGCCATTCAAAGAGAAACCGAAATCCCTTAGGATTAAACCTTATGTACAAAAAGTGGACCGTTCCTCAGGCAAATTCGGCGAAAAGGAATATATCAGCGAACTGGAATTCAAGGTGGATCTGAAATAGCGGTAACCCTTCTGAGAATCGGAAGATACAAGCAAGCCCAAATCTAAGAAACGGCCGGTAAGGATCCCCCTTACCCGGCCGTTTTGCTTTGCTGCCGCCTTGCGGCGGGACTATTCAAGTTTCGGGGTGGACTCCCGGAAAATCGGTTTCGTATAAATGTGGGACACTTGATGGGGTTGATTCGGATCATGAATCCGGGACAGCAGCATTTCCGCCGCTTTAACTCCCATCTCATTACTGTAAATATGAACAGTCGTTAAATGGGGCTCGACGATTACGGACTCCGGTCCGTTGTCAAAGCCGCAGACCACAATATCGCCGGGAATCGACAGGTTCCGGTTCTTGAGCGCCTTGATAACGCTTATGGCAATGTAATCGTTCGCACAAATAAAAACGGAAGGCAGCTTCTCCATCTCGCCCAGCCGCTCATCCATCCAACCGGGCTTGGAGGAAAACAGGCGGTCATCGTCTACGACGCATTGAGACAGCTTAAGCTCGAGGCCGGCCTCCGTCAAAGCGCGGTTAAAGCCCACCCATCGCTCGTTAAAACTCCGGCAGTGATTGTAATCCCCGATAAACCCCAGTTCCTTGTATCCGCCTTCAATCAGTTTCTTGGTCAGTTGGTATGTGCTGTGTTCGTTCTCCATCAACAGGACGTCGGCCTGAAATTCAGGGAAACATACATGGGCCGAGCAATCGATGAAAATGGTTGGAATTCCGAGATCGGTAATCAGTCTGCTGTATTCCAGATCAAACAGCTCGATGCAGACAATGCCGTCGACATTGGACTTGTCGAAATTGTTCGGAAGCGATAAAGACTCCAGTTCAATATCCCTGACGATATGGATCGACAAATTATAGCCCTCCGAACTGATTCTTTTCTCCAGGCCGCTGATCAGTGTGGAGCCGAAATGGGACGTATTGGGCAGATTCTCGGTTAAAAGGGCGATGTTTCTCGAATTGCTGCTCTTGGTTAAGAGGCTTTCGCTTTCCATGAACGCAAACTGTTTATATTTCAATTCGATCGCTTTTCTGATGACTTTGTTCCGGGTTTCATCCGGAATGCTCCCGCTTCCGTTCAGCGCTTTGGAGGCGGTGTTTCGGGAAATTCCCAGTGCGTCGGCGATATGCTGGATCGTAACTTTCTCCTTCGCCATTCTTTCACCTCGGTATCTTTACTTGATCTATTTCTATGAAGTGAGAACACGATGACTTCGACTCTTCCAATGTATAACAGTTTATTGGAAATAGCAATATATATTTTACAAATGCACATTTAGGTTTGCAAATGTAAATTTATATAATTTACTTTATACATGTTGTACATGCTCATTCAACAGCCTATATGAGGCGAGATAACTTAAATTCGCTAAATTTTGCAGTTTTATCACATTTTTCGCACACATTTGTAAATATAAATCCCATAATTATCGAATTGACTTTTACATATGCACAAAAATATTTTAACAAAATGTATTGACCTGAGCCTCGCTGTTTGTTAAATTGTAAGTGCATTCGATACATAAAGGCGGCCGAAAATGTTAATATGAAAGCCTTTACTGTTGACATATGCAAAGTTAGGAAGAACGGAGGCCATGAATTTGCAAAATCTGATGAACACCACCCAAGGGAAATCGGCGCTTGTTCACTCCGGCAAGCCAAATTGGATGAAATATTTGCGGAAGCATTCCTTTCTCTATTTGCTGCTAGCGCCGGCTCTGATCCTTACCCTTATTTTTAAGTACGGTCCCATGTACGGAGCGATTATCGCATTCAAAGATTTTAGTCCGATCAAAGGGATTCTCGGAAGCGAATGGGTAGGCTTTAAACATTTCGACAAGTTTCTGTCTTCTCCCAATTTTGAAGTAATTTTTATGAATACGCTTAAATTAAGCTTATTTGGTTTGATTTTGAGCTTTCCGGTACCGATTTTGCTCGCGCTGATGCTCAATCAAGTAAGGCGGGCGGGGGTCAAGAAGAACATCCAACTTTTTCTGTACGCCCCTAATTTTATCTCGGTAGTGGTCATTGTCGGGATGCTCTTCATCTTCCTGTCGCCGACCGGGCCGATCAACCAAATGTTCAGTTGGATGACCGGGGAGCCCATCATGTTTATGTCCAGGCCGGAGTATTTCCGGTGGATCTATATTCTGTCCGACATTTGGACGGGAGCCGGCTGGTCCTCCATTATATATGTGGCCGCTTTGGCCAATGTGGATCCCGAGCTGCACGATGCGGCCAACCTTGACGGGGCTAACCTGCTGCAGCGGATTCGAAACATCGATCTGCCGACGATCCGGCCGATTATGGCCATCGTCTTTATCTTGGCGGCGGGCGGGATCATGTCCATCGGCTTTGAAAAAGCCTACCTCATGCAGACGGCGATGAATTTGCCGACCTCGGAAATCATTCCGACCTATGTTTACAAAATCGGTTTGCAATCGGGCGATTACGCCTATTCGGCGGCCGTCGGTTTATTTAACTCCGTGATCAACGTGGTTCTGCTGGTTACGGTAAACTTTATCGTCAAAAAGCTAAACGAGGGCGATGGTCTTTATTGAGAAAGGAGCAAACAACAATGCCCATTAAACATTCCCGCTTCGACCGGTTTCTGCTGAAATTGAACGGGTTTTTCCTGGCCCTGGCCGTGCTGGTCGTAGTGATTCCGCTGCTGTATATCGTGGTCGCTTCCTTCATGGATCCCTCCGTGCTATTGAGCCGGGGCTTGTCCTTCCGGATATCGGACTGGACGCTGGACGGTTATCGGAAAATTCTGTCCAATCCGGCGATGATCCGCGGCTTCGGCAATGCGGTGCTGTATTCCAGCTCATTTGCGCTCATTACGGTAACGGTGTCCATTTTTGCCGGTTATGCGTTATCGGATGACCGCTTGAAGGGCCGGGGGTGGTTCATGACCCTGTTCCTGATCACCTTGTTTTTCGGCGGGGGGCTCGTTCCCACATACCTGCTTGTCAAAAATTTAGGGCTGCTCGACACGATTTGGGCGGTGATTATTCCGGGGGCCGTCAACGTGTGGAACATCATTTTATCCCGGACCTTTTTCAAAGGGATTCCCCGTGAATTGCGCGAGGCCGCCGATGTCGACGGCGCTTCGGAAGCGAGCATCTTTTTCCGGATCGTGCTGCCGCTTTCCAAACCGATTATATTCGTACTCATCCTGTACGCCTTCGTCGGACAATGGAATTCCTATTTTGACGCGATGATCTATCTGGACAACCCGAACCTGCATCCGCTTCAGCTCGTTCTCCGTTCGATTCTGATCCAGAACCAGGTGGACCCGGGGATGATCAGCGACCAGCTGGCCATGGCGGAAATGAAACGCCTGTCCGAGATTATCAAATATGCGGCGATCGTCATCTCCAGCCTTCCGCTGGTCATTATGTATCCGTTCTTTCAAAAGTATTTCGAGAAAGGTGTCATGGTCGGTTCCCTGAAATAGGGGGCGGCAGCACATATATGCAGATAAGTTGATCTATTAAATTGCATACGAGGCAGCCGTGTGAAATGTTCTTCCGATCGCTGTTGTTTCCAGATTTCATGAATTATTACCGAAGAAGTAGAAATCCGGTCACAAAGGCGAGCGAGGCTTATGCTTCCGAAGCAGCTTTCTTGCAGAAAGCTTGTAGCTTCTCCAGAATCATTTCACACTTTTGCCTAGAGCAAATCAATTAGTTCAACTTATACATCATGTACTTTTAATAAAAATGGGAGGTCATCCACAATGAAAAAAACGAGTACATCGAAAAGCGCCATGAAGTCGATATCCGCAACGCTCTTGGCTTCCGCTATTTTGCTCTCGGCCTGCGGCGGCGGGGGCGGCGGGGCCGCCAGCGAGAAGCAGGACCCGAACGGAAAGGTGACGCTGAACTTTATAACCCAGAGCTCGCCGCTCGCGCCGGCCGACCCGAACGACAAGCTGATCAACAAACGGCTCGAGGAAAAGACGAACGTCCATATTAATTGGAAGAATTTCACCAAGGATGTATTCGTCGAAAAAAGAAATCTCGCCATGGCGAGCGGGGATCTTCCCGACGCGATTTTCGACGCGGGGTACAGCGATTACGAGCTGTTGAAGCTGGCGAAGGACGGGGCGATTGTCCCCTTGAACGACCTGATTGAGCAGCACATGCCCAACTTCAAGAAAGTGCTGGAGGAAGCTCCGGAATACAAAACGATGATTACGGCTCCGGACGGGAACATCTACGCTTTTCCTTGGATCGAAGAGCTGGGCAGCGGTAAGGAACGGATTCAGGCGGTGGACGCCGTTCCGTGGATTAATGTGGAATGGCTGAAGAAGCTGGGGCTCGAAATGCCGAAGACGACGGAGGAGCTTAAGAAGGTGCTGATCGCCTTTAAAACGCAGGATCCGAACGGGAACGGCCAAGCGGACGAAATACCGTTATCCTTCATTAATAAACCGGGGGCCGAGGACCTGGTGTTCCTTTTCGCTTCCTTCGGGCTTGGGGAGAACGCCGACCACGCAGTTGTCACGAATGACGGCAAAGTGGTGTTCGCGCCGGCCGAGGAAGGATATAAGGAAGCGGTCAAGTTTATCCACGAGCTTTATAAAGAAGGGCTTATCGACGTCGAGGCCTATACGCAGGATTGGAGCACTTATCTGGCCAAAGGCAAGGATCACAAATACGGCCTGTATTTCTCCTGGGACAAGAGCAATATTTCCGGGGCCGATGACAGCTATGACGTGATGCCTCCGCTCGCCGGTCCCGACGGCGAAATCAATGTTACCCAAATCAATGCCCTCGGCTTCCATCGCGGCCGGATGGTAATTACGAGCGCCAACAAGAACCTGGAGGCGACGGCGAAATGGGTGGATCAGATGTACGATCCGATCCAATCGGTGCAAAACAACTGGGGAACCTATGGGGATGAAACCCAGCAGAATATTTTCGAATACGACGCGGAGAAAAATATGCTGAAGCACTTGCCTTTGAACGGAACCGCGCCGGTGGAACTCAGAGAAAAGACGAGTGTCGGCGGGCCGCTGGCCATTCTGGACAGTTACTATGGCAAGTATACGACGCTGCCGGACGACGCCAAAGAACGACTGCGGATCATCAAAGAAATCATGGCGCCTCATATGAAGGCGGAACAATCCATGCCGAGCGTGTTCAATTCGATTGAAGAGCTGGAGCGTCTGACGACGATTGAGACGGATCTGTTCGCGTACGTATTGAGAATGCGCACCGAATGGTACCAGAACGGCAAGATCGACGAGCAATGGAACGAATATTTGAAGGAATTGGATCGGCTGGGGCTGAAGGAATGGATGGAAATCAAACAGTCCGGTTATGACAGAGCCATGAAAAAGTAAGATCAGATAGAGAACTGCCGGATAAAGCCGGGGAGAAGGAGAGAAACCATGTCAACTTTTATCAAACAAAATTATCGAGGTGTCTATCATTTTTCGCCCCGGGCGATGTGGATGAACGATCCCAACGGGATGGTTTATTTTGAAGGGGAATATCACTTGTTCTTTCAGCATCACCCTCAGGGCATGACCTGGGGACCGATGCACTGGGGACACGCCGTAAGTAAAGATCTGGTGACCTGGGAGGAGCTCGACATCGCCCTGGCGCCGGACGAAATCGGGATGATTTTTTCGGGCAGCATCGTGGTCGACTGGCATAATACGACCGGATTTTTCGGTGAAAAGCCCGGACTGGTCGCTATATTTACCCACAGCCGGGAAGCGCAGGGTTCTCAACCGGTTCAAACCCAGAGCTTGGCCTACAGCGTCGACAAAGGCAGAACCTGGACCAAGTTCGAAGGAAATCCGGTTCTTCAGGACGAGAGTCTGATCGATTTCCGCGATCCCAAAGTGTTTTGGCATCAGGACACCAGACGGTGGATCATGATCTTGGCCTGCGGTCAAACGGTTCGTCTGTATCACTCCCCGGATCTGAAGAACTGGACTTTTGCCAGCGAGTTCGGCGACGGCATCGGGTTCCACGACGGCGTGTGGGAATGCCCGGACCTGTTTCAGCTCTCCATCGACGGGGATCCTTCCCGACAGAAATGGGTGATGCTGGTCAGCATCGGAGATAACCCGGATTATCCGGAGGGCTCGCGCACGCAGTATTTCACCGGCGATTTCGACGGCTTGACGTTTGCGCCCGACGCGGAATCCGGCGAAATCCGCTGGCTGGATCACGGACGGGACAATTATGCCGGAGTCAGTTGGTCCGATGTGCCCGAGGAGGACGGCAGACGTCTGTTCATCGGCTGGATGAGCAATTGGAAATACGCCAATCTGACGCCGACGGAGAACTTCCGCGGAGCGATGACCGTACCGAGGGAATTGTCGCTGGAGGAGAGGGACGGCGTGGTTTATTTGCTGCAAAAGCCGGCCAGAGAGCTGGAAGGCGCCCGTGTACCCGCGCTGCGTCTTCAAAGCGTATCCGCGGCTGAGGCGGAGAAGGCGCTGCGTTCCCTGCGGCTGGACAGTTTTGAGTTAAGAGCCGTAGCTTCCGCGGACCGTTCCTTTGCCTTCAAAGTAAGATCGGGAGACGCCTGCGAAACCGTGGTCGGGATGAACGCCGTGGATCGTGAAGTTTTCGTCGATCGCAGCAAATCGGGCAAACATGATTTTCATCCGCACTTCCCGGGCGCTCATCACGCCAAGTTGAACGCGGCCGGCGACAAGGTGGAGCTGCGGATTCTGGTGGACCGCTCCTCGATCGAGTTGTTCGCGGACGGCGGGCAGGCCGTGATTACCGATTTGATTTATCCGGAAGGCGAAGCGGGCGGCATCGCTTTCGTTGCGGAGGATGACTCCGTGGTGCTGGATGTTCTTGAGGTGTATACCCTGGAACCATCCGCCCTAACCCGGAAGTGAAGCAAGGGAAAGGAATGGTAACTGACGATGCGAATAGGAGCGATTGAGGCCGGCGGCACCAAATTTGTATGCGGGATCGGGAATGACCGGGGGGAGATTGCGGAAAGCATCAGCTTTCCGACCGGGGACCCGCAAACGACGCTCGGCCGTGTTATAGCCTACTTTAAAGAAAAGCAAGCGGATGCGATCGGGATCGGTTCCTTTGGACCGATCGATATCCGCAAAGACAGCCCGACTTACGGTTACGTGACAACCACGCCGAAACCGGGCTGGGGAAACTTCGATTTCCTCGGCACGCTGCGGCGGGAATTTTCGGTACCGTTCGGATGGGACACGGACGTCAACGCCGCCGCGTTCGGAGAGGCGACCTGGGGAGCGGCCCGGGGGTTAGACAGCTGCCTGTATTACACCGTGGGCACGGGGGTCGGTATCGGCGTCTACTCGGAAGGCAAGCTCGTCCATGGTCTGATTCATCCGGAAGGGGGGCATGTGCTGACCCGGCGGCATCCGGACGATGACTTTGCGGGGGCATGCCCTTTCCATGGTGATTGCCTGGAGGGAATGGCCTCCGGTCCGGCCCTGGAGAAGCGCTGGCAGGTGAAGGGGCATGAACTGCCGGCCGATCATCCCGCTTGGGAGATCGAGGCGTTCTATCTCGCCCAGTCGATTGCGGGGGCGATCCTCCTGCTGTCCCCCGAGAAAGTGATTCTCGGCGGGGGAGTCATGCAGCAAGCGCAGCTCTATCCCTTGATCCGGGAGGCGGTGAAGCGGAATCTGAACGGATACTTGAACGCCGGCGCTATCCTGGAGCAGATCGACGATTACATTGTGCCCCCCGGGCTGGGGCAGCAAGCGGGTCTTTGCGGCGCGTTGGCTTTGGGCCTGTCGGCATTGAGAAATCAGGCTTGATTCGGCGGCAAAGGGTGGGGATAGGAAGGGAGGGGCTTCGTTTCTCTTCCTGTTCCGCCGCGGGCCGCGAATAATCCATTTGGGAAGGAAAGAGGGCGACATGTTGAGAAAATTTCACTCCTTTTTGTCTGCATGGATGTCGGCGCTGCTTGTTTTCGGCGCATTACTGGCTCTGATCGGGCAACCGGGCACTGGACGGGCGGAAGGCAGTCGTTCTATGAGCCATGCAAAAAAGGAGGATACGGCGATTTTTGAAAGCGCAACCAATTTTGTGACTAATTTGTCGGGGTGGCGTGTGGAGGGCCAAGGTAAGATGGAGAACACGGATCAGGGCGCCTTGCTGAGCGCGAAGCCTGATTATGGGGTTATGGCGATCGCCGCGACGAAGGCGGATGATTTTGTGCTGGAGGCCGATGTGATGATCACGGACCGGGATGCGGAGCCATCCCTGATTTTCCGCTCCGATGCGGAAGGCCGGTCCTTCTATAAGCTCTCCCTGATACCGAAAACGGAGTCGCTCCGTTTGAGCGAAACCCTCGATCAGGGGAACGAGAAGCAGTTGGGAGAGCGGCGGGTTACGTTGACCCGGGGGGAAATCTACCATTTAAAGGTCAAAGCGGAGGGGAGCCGGATTCAGGTGTATTGGGGAGACTCGTACGCACCGGCCCTTGAGGCGGCGGACGCCGACACGACTTCGGGATATCTGGGACTGCATGTCCGGGGCGGAGCGGCGCTTTTCCAAAATGTAAAAATCAGTGAATTCAAGAGCGATCTGGGCTCTCCCGTGATGGAAACGGGGAACTGGCAGCCGGACCTTAAAGGGATTCGCGGGGCGGGTGGACGTGATCGAACCGGTTCATACCACGCGCTGCGAATTTACAGGGAACAGGGGGATGACCTTGTCCTGGAAGGGAACCTTGCATTTGGACCGCAGGGTACGGAGCGGAGCGACGGTGGGCTGCTGTTTCGGACAAACGCCAACGGGACCGAAGGATACGAGGCGGCATTGGTGAAAGATAAGGGCGAAGTCCGCGTTCAATTGCGGAAAATGGACGGAACCGTGATTCAGACGTCGGACCGGGCCTATCCGTCTCCGCCAACGGCCAGGCATCATCTGGAGATCTCGGCGGTCGGGCCCCGAGTTGAAGTGCGTCTCGACGGATATGCCGAACCGGCGATCAAAGTGACCGATCACAGCTTTAGCCGGGGTCACGCCGGCTTGTCCGTATCGGACGGCACCGGGTATTTTCAGGACGTCTATCTAACGGCGGCAGCTGATTATTACTCGGAAAAATACCGGCCGGATTATCACTACTCCCCGGCCAGGGGATCGGCGAGCGATCCCAACGGGCTCGTTTATTTCGAAGGGGAATACCACCTGTTTCATCAGGACGGGGGCACTTGGGCTCATGCGGTAAGCACGGATCTGGTCCATTGGAAACGCCTCCCCGTCGCGCTTCCCTGGAACGAATACGGCCATGTCTGGTCGGGTTCGGCCGTGGCTGACCTGCGCAATGCCTCGGGGCTATTTGACGAGGCCGGGGGCAAGGGCCTGATCGCTTATTATACTTCCTATAATCCGGATGCCCCGAACGGAAATCAGCGCATCGGTTTGGCGTACAGCAAAGATGCCGGCCGGACTTGGGCGTATTCCAAGGAGCGTCCGATCGTGATCGAGAACCCGGGCAAACAGGGCGAAGAGCCGGGCGGCTGGGATTTCCGGGACCCCAAGGTCGTCAGGGACGAAGCGAATAACCGTTGGGTTATGGTGGTCTCCGGCGGCGATCATATCCGGTTTTTCACCTCGACGAATTTATTGGACTGGACCCTTACGGACCTGTTCGGGTACGGGGATTACGTCCGGGGCGGCGTATGGGAGTGTCCCGATCTTTTTCCGCTGAAAGTGGAGGGGACGGACGAGGTGAAATGGGTGCTGATGATCAGCACGGGCGCCAATCCCAAAACACAGGGCTCGGCGGCCGAGTACTTTATCGGGGAGCTTACCCCGGACGGCAAATTCGTCAACGACCATCCGGCAGGGAAGGTGCTGACGACGGATTACGGCAAAGAATATTATGCATCCATGTCCTTTTCCGATCTGCCGGACTCGCGCAGAATTATGCTGGCCTGGATGACCAACTGGGACTATCCTTTCGCCTTCCCGACGCAAGGGTGGAAGGGGACCCTCTCCATTCCGAGGGAGCTTGCGCTGCGGCAAACGGAGGAAGGGCCGCGCTTGTTTCAGGCCCCGATCCGGGAGCTCACGTCGTTGGGACGGGAATTGTTCTCCGTTAAAAACAGGCTGGTGACGCCGAAGGAAGCGAATCTTCTTCAGGGTTTGTCCTCCGGCGCCTATGAATTGGAAGCGCTTATCGAGATTCCCGAGGGCAGCGCGGTCAAGGAATTTGGCTTCCGGCTGCGCGAGGGAGCGGAACAAAAAACGGTGGCCGGCTACAAGGTGGCGGAAAAGCTGATGTTTGTGGACCGCTCAAAATCCGGCAACACGGACTTTTCGCCGTTATTTTCCACCTTCCATACCGCACCGCTTATGCCGGAGAACGGAAAGATCAAGCTAAGGATCTTCGTCGACGACGCCTCGGTTGAAGTATTCGGCAATGACGGGCGGGCGGTGATATCCGATGTCGTCTTTCCCGATCCGGCAAGCCGGGAGATGGGTTTTTACACGGACGGCGGCAAGGTTCGGATCGTCTCCCTGAAGGTAAACGCGCTGAATAACGTATGGAATCCGAGTGATGCATCGACACCTAACGTGGTCATGGATACGGGCGACCGGGAAATCTCCGTAGGTGATGCGTTAACGTTGAATGCGGCGGTGGCGGGCACAAAAAACCGAGGAAACGCGCCGATCCGCTGGACGACCAGCGATGCCGGTGTCGCGGAGGTGGAGTCTTCCGGTAAAGGGCGGGCCATCGTTCGCGGGAAAGGAAAAGGCGAAGCCATCCTCACCGCCTCCACCGCCGACGGCAGAGCGTCCGCCGGGGTGCGGGTCAAGGTGTTCGCCGGGGAATTTCACACGAATTTGACCGGCTGGACGTCGAGCGTTTCCGGCGCGGCGTGGGTTGCCACGGAACAGGGAATTCGCGGCAGATCTGACGGAGACGCGGCTTACATGGCCCGGGAAAAAGCGGGGGACTTTACGCTGGAAGCCGAGATGAAGCTGGCCCAAACGGGCGGCGCGGGCTCCATTCTGTTCCGGGCCAGTCCGGACGGACGGAGCGGATACTTTTTTAACATCGATCCCAATATGAAGGCCTTCCGCTTGTTTTACAAATTGGACGGAGCCTTTGCGGAGCGACAGGTGCTCGCCAAAGTGCCCGCTTTTTTGCAGCCGGGAAAAACCTACCGTATTCGCATCGAAACAAGCGGCCCGCAGATCCGCGTGTTCGTCGATGGGCGGAAGATGATGGAGGTAACCGACGGAACGTTCGCCGAGGGACATTTGGGCGTCCATGTGTTCGGCGGGGAAGCCTACTTTCAACATGTGAACGCGAGCCACATGGAACCCGCGAAATTACAAAGAGCGAAGTTTGTTCCCAGCGGGGGAACGCAAACGCTATTTGTCGAGAAATCGCAGAACGGAGAGCCTGTGATCCTGGCCGATCCTGCCCGGGAAGGCGGCAGCCGCGTTTGGGTTCTGGTGCCTACCGGAGACGAGGCGGGGTCTTATTCGATCCGCACCGAGGAAGGAAAGGCGCTGGATCTTGACACCGGTCAGAACAAGCTTCAATTGTACGATTATCTGGGCTACCCCAATCAGCGCTGGCTCATATCCAAGCATGAAGACGGAACGGTCTCCTTGATCTCGGCCCACCAAGATCAGGCCATAGAGGTCACGGAGGACGGGAGCGGACTGAGCGTGAAGACCGCGGACCCGTCCCGGAGTCGGCAGAGGTGGAAGTTTCAGGAACCGTAAATGACAGGGCGGCCATGTCGATCCGGGCGAATGGACACGATTGGACAGAGTATGAACTTTGTCTAATCGTGTTTTTTTTACAGTTTTTCTGTATACGATTTTCAAAAAAAGAAATATGATGAGAATAGTAGCGAATTAAACCAGTAACCTGTGAAGGGTGACACTATGGATGACCGTAGTTAAGGAAATTATACTTCAGTTGTTTTTTGCCCTGATCCCTTTTTTGGCGTTTAACGTATACTACCGGGACAAGCCCCGGAACTTTTCGACCCGCTTCGTTATCGTGACCAGCATGATCTGCCTGTTTTTTTCCATGACCTTCGGGGCAAGCGCGGTGAGCGGGTATTTTTACGACATCCGGTATATCATTTTGTTTTTCGGGCTGCTCTTCGGCGGCTTGAAAGCCGGCCTCCTTCTTCTGCCGGAATTTGTGCTGTATCGGTTATATCTCGGCGGAGACGGAACCTGGATCGCCATGCTAATTCTGCTGGTTACGTTCCCGATTTCGCTGCTGCTGTACAAATGGTATCGGAGCATCGACAAAAAGTGGATGGTTACCTTATCGGCGGGGGCCGTCTTCTCCATCGTCCCGATTGGATTCGTTTATTGGCACAACCCGGAATCGATCGAAAATCATATATGGTTTCATGTTTTGGCCATTCCGGTTCAAAACTTTGTCGGCAGTTGGCTGTTGATCTGGCTATTCCAGAAAGCCGCCGCGGACAAGGACATGTTTATCCGTTACGTGCAGACTGAAAAGGTCGAGGTGATCAGCCAGGTCGCGGCCTCGCTCGTCCACGAAGTCCGAAACCCCTTGACCGCGGTCAAAGGGTTCCTGACCCTGATCCGGGAATCCCGGCTGGATCAGGAGAAAGTGAACCGTTACATCGATATTTGTATCAGCGAAATGGAGCGTACGGAGTACATTCTCTCCGAATATCTCGCGATATCCAAGCCGCTCACGGATCTGCAGGAGGCGACCGATCTGGCGCACCAACTGCGGATTACCGTGGAGGTGATGCGTCCCTACGCCAATATGAACAATGTGGCTCTGGAACTGGAGGCGCCGCCTGAAGCCGTGCCGATTCTGGCCAACCCGGAAAAAATCAAGCAGATTCTCGTCAATTTGATCAAAAATGCGATCGAAGCCTGCTACGCCGTCTCCGACGGAAAGGTGACCCTGGACCTTCGGACCGAGGGAGCCAAAGCCATTTTGACGATTGAGGATAATGGCATCGGAATGACGGAGGATCAGGTGGAACGGTTAGGGTCCGTATTCTTCTCGACCAAGTCCCGGGGGACCGGGTTGGGCTTGAGTTTTTCTTATCAGGCCATCCAGGGAATGGGAGGGACCATTACGCTGAAAAGCGTCCATCGCGCAGGGACCCGCTTTACCATCACGCTTCCTTTGTACGAACCTGAGCCGTTCGGGAACGGGAGCGGCGTTCCGGCAGACGGGCTGTCCTAAAACTTCCGCTTACGGCATATCCATGGGATATAAAGGAGCTGAAGCCTATGGATAGGATCGTTGCGCGCTATTATGAAGTCAAACAACGGATGAAAGAGTTGGAGCAGGAGCTGGCGGAGCTTCGGGACAGTATTCTGAGTCATTGCGAAGAACGGCAAATTACAGTTCTGGAGCTTGAACGCCATAAGGTCAAGGTTATTCACCAGGCCCGCCGGGAGTACGACGAGAACAAACTCTATGAGGCGCTCCCGGATCTGGAACTGTGGCGCCTGCTCTCCAAGCCGGACACCGCCAAAATCGCCGGCCTCCTGAAACTGAACGTGATCGCGGAGGACAAAATCAAGCATACCTACCGCCTGAAGGAAATCGCGCTGCTGCAAGTGGATAAAAGGTAGGATTGGCTGCGTTAGCCGGGGATAAGCGGAGCATAGCCGATCGAGCGCCAATTGAGTGCCGCCAAGCGAAAAAGATGCAAATATGCAGGCTTTTCGGAGGTATTTGTGGACCCAAAACGAAAAAGATGCAAATGTGCAGGTATTTTCGCGTGTCAGCCATAAAAAATGGATTTGGTGAGGAAAAAGTTGCAGATTTGCAGGAATTCCTTTGAATGTGGAAATTACGCCGGAAATTCCTGCAGATTTGCAGGAATTTAATGGTCCGGAACGCGATGGGGGGAGCGCGGGCAACCGGCGGCCGGTCGTGCCAAGCTGGCTTTTTTTGACTGCGGCCAGCTGCAGATCGAATTGATCGAGCCGGACGAGCAGCCCAGCATCTGGCGCGACTATTTGAACGAGCATGGCGAAGGGCCGCATCATATCGCGTTTGTCATCGACGGCATGAAGGAGAAGATCACGCTGCTGGAGAAGCGCGGGATGCCGCTCGCGCAAAAGGGCGAGTACACCGGAGGCCGCTACGCCTATATGGACGCCACCCGCGATTTGAAGCTGTGGATCGAGCTGCTGGAGAACGACAAGTAAGCGACTAGGGCAGCAGTAATAAGCCGCGAACGGGAGGCTATACAGCGTGCGTGTACGCGACCATACTCAGGCTCACTTGGATGCCCAAGCATGCACAGGTTCATGCTCACGCCTACGCATGCACGTGCTCACGCTGCAACGCTTACCCGGCAACGCTTACCCGGCAATGCTCACCTGCACGCTCACGCCGGGCCATTCCAGGGATACCGGACGCCCGCCAAATAGCAGCCCAAAAGGCTGCTATCGGTCAGATTCTGCCTCGGGGGAGAATAGCGCACTGGCGTTGCATTAAACCCGACATGGTGCTGCCTATCCGCAATCTTCCTTGCCGCCCCGTCATATTAGCGGCATTTTGGGCCGTTATTTCGGCCCGATTCGCTTTCGCGGGTAAAATAGCGGTCAAAAACGGCCTTATTTCTCTGGCGTGAGCTCAAAAATCCGGTTTTTGCCCGACTTTCTCTAAAATAAGACCCCAAATGACCTCTATTTCACACCGAAGAGCCAAATTCGACAAAATAGCGCCTCAAATGGCCCTTATTTACCCGTCCGGCTCAAAGGGAGGATGTTACTAGCCGCTAGTCCCTTATTCAGTTGAAATAACGTCCAAAAAGTCCGCTAATGCAGGCATGAGAGCTTATCGCAAGGAATTATGGCGGATAGGCAACCTATCTAAGGGTTTGACAGATTTGGCAAACCTAGGTACAGTAGAAAGCAAATGAATAGGAAGTCCACTAGGGGAGCCGTCAGCGGCTGAGACAAGAGGATATCTTGGACCCTTTGAACCTGATCTAGTTCGTACTAGCGTAGGAAAGTGGAGTCGGTCATATGAAAGGCGATCACGCACCGTTATACATGGTTTTGTGTAGGGTGTACGCTTTTTAGAATGAAGCCGCTCCGTTTCCGGGGCGGCTTTTTTGGTGTCCCGGAAACAAGCGGACGGGCGAAGCTCTCCCGGGACTTCCGTCTTCATTTCAACATTATCGGGAGGTGGAAAGGAATGCGGTTTACCGAGGAGCTTCGCCGGGAGGCGGACCATTTGTTCGAAGCGATATTTGCGCATCCCTTTGTCAGAGGAATCGCGGAAGGAAAGGTCGGCAGAGAACAACTGATTCATTACGTGAAGCAGGATTATGAATATTTGAACGCCTACATGCGGGTGTACGGCATGGCGATTTCCAAGTGTGCCGACAGAGAGGAGATCGCGATGTTTCATGAGCAGATTTCTTTTATTCTGCACAGCGAAGTCCATCCGCATCGTAATTTTTGCGCGGTGGGCGGCGTCAAGTTCGAGGATGTTCAAGGGTTCCCTCTGGCCCCGTCGGCGGACCATTATGTCAAGCACATGCTGGCGGTTGCCCATCAAGGCAGCTTGGGCGAAATCATGGCGGCGCTGCTGCCTTGCCCGTGGACCTATCTGGAGATTGGCCGGCGGCTGATGGAGGAAGTGAAGCCCGGTCCATCCCATCCGTTCGGGGAATGGATTCGTTTCTACGGCGGCATGGCCGGCGAGGCGACGGAGCTGATGCGCTCGCGGGTCGATGCCTGGGGGGAGACGGCCAATCAGGCGGAGCGCGCGCGGATGAAGGAGCATTTTATGTACAGCTGCCAGTTGGAGTATTTGTTCTGGGATATGGCCTTCAAAGTGGAGGAGTGGCCGGTGCCGCCGAAGGCCGCGGTCGTGTAGGCGATAGCCAAACCCGGCGTGCGGTTCGATACGACGAAACATGAGATTCGAGGAACAGAAAGGTGGATGACGATGCGTTTGCTGGAAAAAGAATTGTCGGATGTTCTGACCCGTTTGCAAAAAAGAAAGCCGCTCGTGCACAACATGACCAACGAAGTCGTGACCAACTTTACGGCGAACGGACTATACGCGATCGGCGCGTCGCCCGTGATGTCCAGCGCCGCTGAAGAAGTGGCGGAGATGGCCAAAATCGCCGACGCGCTGGTGCTGAATATCGGCACGCTGAACGCGGGACTTGTCGACGCCATGATCCTGGCGGGACAGTCCGCGAACGAGCATGGCGTGCCGGTGATGTTCGACCCTGTCGCCGTAGGGGCGACGAAGTTCCGGACGGAAACGGCACGGCGGATTTTGAGCGAGGTGAACGTCTCGCTGGTGCGGGGGAACGCGTCGGAAATCGCCAACCTGATCGGCGAGGCCCGCGAGATCAAGGGAGTGGACGCCGTGGAGAGCGAAAGCCAGGACAATGTGCCCCTGGCGGTGCGGGCGGCCAACGCCCTGGGGACCGTGGTGGCCATCACGGGCCGGGTGGATGTGATCACCGACGGAAGCGCGTGCCGGATCATCAGCGGCGGGGACGCGCTGATGACGCAGGTGACCGGCACGGGCTGCCTGCTGACGTCGGTGCTGGGCGCGTTTGCGGCGGTCGAGAAGGACTTGATGCTGGCCGGTACGGCGGGGCTGGCCTTCTACGGCACGGCGGCCGCCCGGGCCGCCGAACGGACGGCCTCCCTCGGGCCGGGCAGCTTCCAGACCGCCTTCCTGGATGAGCTGGCGAAGCTGCATCCGCATTCGCTCAAAGGCTATGCCGCCGTCCGCGAGATCGAGACGGCGTCCGCCGGAGGCCGGCCATGAAAAGGGAGGGCCTCCCCCGCATTCCCAAGGCGCTGACGATCGCCGGCTCGGACAGCGGCGGGGGCGCCGGCATCCAGGCCGACCTGAAAACGTTCCAGGAGTTGGACGTTTACGGGATGTCGGCCATTACGGCGATCACGGTGCAGAACACGCTCGGCGTCAGCGGGGTCTACCCGCTGCCCCCGGCGGCGGCGGCCGAGCAAATCCGGGCGGTCGGCTCGGATCTCGGCGTGGACGCGCTGAAGACGGGGATGCTGTTCGATGCGGAAATCATCCGGGCGGTCGCCACGGAGATCCGCCGGTTCGGCTGGAAGCGCGTCGTCGTGGATCCCGTGATGATCGCCAAGGGCGGGGAAACGCTGCTGCGGCGGGAAGCGGTCGCCGCCCTGCGCGAAGAACTGCTTCCGCTCGCCCAGGTCGTGACCCCGAATCTTCCGGAAGCGGAGGTGTTGTCCGGGCTGCCGATCCGGACGATGCAGGAGCGGCGGGAAGCGGCCAAGCGGATTCGCGCCATGGGACCGGAGCTCGTCGTGATCAAAGGAGGGCACGACGAGGGGAACACCCGCGTAAGCGAAAGCGAAAACGTAAGCGTAAGCGGCAAGTCATGGCCTTCCTCCCAGGCGGGCGTAGAGGTGGTCGATCTGGTGTATGACGGGAGCCATTTTACCGAATTGGCCGGCCTCCGGGTTCAGACGGTGCATACCCATGGCACGGGATGCACGTTTTCTGCGGCGCTGACGGCCGCCCTGGCGAAGGGGGCGGCGCTGCAGGAAGCCGTGCGTACGGCCCGGGCGTTTATTCAGGCGGCGATCGAGGACAGCCTGGAGCTCGGTCGGGGTCACGGCCCGACCAACCACTGGGCATACCGCCGGCGCCAGGGGGTGCCGCTATGACCGGCGCGGCGGCCGGACTGCGGATACAGCCGGAGCGCGTGCGCGAACTGCTGCGTATGTACCTGGTCGTCGGCAGTCCGAACTGCCGCGGGGCGGATCCCCTGCACATCGTGGAGGAAGCGTTGGCCGGAGGGGTCACGCTTGTACAGTTTCGGGAAAAGGGCCCCGGCGCGCTCACCGGCGAGGCCCGGTTCGCCCTGGCCCTCCGGCTGCAGGACGCCTGCCGCCGGAAAGGCGTGCCTTTCATCGTCAATGACGATGTGGACCTGGCTCTGCGGATCGGAGCCGACGGGGTGCACATCGGGCAGGAGGATGAAAGCGCCGGGGAGGTCCGCGCGCGGATCGGCGGCCGCCGGCTGCTGGGCGTATCCGCCCATACGCCGGAGGAAGCGCGGCGCGCGGTGGAGCAGGGCGCGGATTATCTGGGCATCGGCCCGATTTATCCGACCGCGTCCAAGGCCGATGCCCGGCCGGTGCAGGGGACCCGGCTGCTGTCGGAGCTGCGCTCCCTCGGCATTAGCGTCCCCATGGTCGGGATCGGCGGTATCACCGCCGCCCGCGCCGGGGACGTGGTCCGGGCCGGCGCGGACGGCGTCGCCGTCATTTCGGCCGTCACCGGGGTTCCGGCCGGTGAAGTCCGCACGGGGGTGAAGGGATTTTTGACCAAGATCAGGGAGGCGTTATAATTCTTCCTTATATAAAGCGGATTGCAGCGATGAAGCAGCGGCCTTGGACAAAGGCCGCTTTTTTCTCTTTTCCGAGAGGGTGAGACTTGCGTCCGGGGACAAGGACTTTTTCCACATAACGCCTAGGCCAAAAGGAATATTTTGCATGAAACAGTCCGGTTGGCAGTGGAGATTTCAAGGGGTATAAGGTAGTATGTTTGGTAAATCATGCAAGTGATTTATTCCAAAATGAACCTTTTTGCAATGGAGGAATCAGGGTGTATTCATCAAGTGAAATACGCGCGGTCGCGAGAAAAATGTCACAGGGAAACGCGGACCTCAAACGAATGGAGAAGCAATTCGTTTCCACCGTGCACGAGACCTCTTCCTGGTGGAAAGGGAAAGCGGGCCAAGCGTTCAAGGAGGATTACCTCGGCAAAACGCGCAGCGAGATCGAGCTGCTGTACGCGGAAATCCGCGATCTGGAAACCGGTTTGGACCGGCTCGCCCGGGAAGTGCAGGCCGCGGATGACCGCCGCCGCGCGGAGGCGGAGAGAAAAGCCAAAGAAGAGCTGCTGAAACAGCAGAAAAACAAAAAATAGACGATTTTATCTTTATATTGGGGAGAGACAATGGGATGTTGAGCGTAAAAGACTATATATTGCTGTGTGAGTTGGCCCAAACCGGGCTCCTGCCCGCGCAGCAATCCGGAGGCGTCCTGGAATTGGCCGCCGGGCTGGAGGCGAAGCTTGCGGGGATCGGCCAGGGGGATTTGGCGCAGCAGATCGGAAGGTCGGCGAACCTGGTCGACTGGGAATGGGACCGGCGGGAGGGGGATGGAGAGCGCCCGGACCGTTATTTTTTTGTGCACAGGGAACATAACCATGGGGTTGTGGTTATGCAGGAACCCGCGGAAACGCCTTTCTCCCATACATATACCATGGATGAATTTATGGCGGCGCTGCGGCCCATCGCCGAGACCAAAGGAACCTTGAGCTTTACGGGACTCGGGCAAGGGGGCTGGCGCGCCGCGGAACTGGCCGCGCTGCTCGGTGCGGGAGCGGTTGTATTTGGAGCGCCCGGCGAGGAAGAGCTGCCCGGAAGGGCGGTCAATTATGTCGGGGAAGACGACCCGGTCGGAGCTTATACGGAAAAGGTCGTGTTTGTGAAGCAGCAAGGGGAGTTGAAGGAAGAGGACGAGGCGTTTTATTACCGGAAGCTGGAGTTCGACCCCGCGGGAAACCCGGTAATCGCCGAACAGAGCGAATTTTCCAGGTTCGTCAGTTGGTTCTATCAGCGGGCCGACACGGTGGAACCGGAAATTTGGGGTCTCTTTTTTCCCGGGCCTGAGGAAGAAGAGGCTTTGCTGGCCGACCTGGGCGTATATTCCGTTTATTTGCAAATCGGTTCATTGAACCGGGAAGGGATTCTCCGTTCGGTCGACGAGACGATACGGTATGCCGGCAAAGTGTTGACGGCCAACCGCGAAGCGATGGTCCGGGAACTCGCCAAGGTCGGCGACGAAGACTATCATGCCCGAGTGCCGGAAATTGCCGGGGAGCATGCGGCCCGTGCGAGCGCGTTCGTGGAGCGGACGTATGACAGCGTGCAGACGATTTTTATGGGCATCGCCCTCTTTTCGCTGGATCGGGAACCGTTTGATGTGGAGCCTTGGATGGCCGGATTCTATGACCGGATCCATGAACTGCTGGACGGGGAGCAGACCAAACTGGAAGCTTGTCTGGACCAGGCGATCGCAAGCCATTTGGAGCGTCTGCTCCAGATGCCTGATTTTACGCTGGAATGGTAAACGAGAAATCGTTCCGGAATGAACCCGGGGTTCACCGGAATTACATAGGAGGTCTGTCTATTGAATCGCCTGGCGATGCGAACCGTACTGCTTTTGTTGACCATCATATTTTCTTTGGGAGTGAGCGGGTGTATGAAAAGTGAAGCGCAGACCAACCGGAACAGGGATCCGGAAGCGATCAAGGAGCGGATGCTGTCTCATTTGCAGCAAAAATACGGGGAGGAGTTCGTCCCTGTAAACCTTACGCTGAGCGGATTTGCTTACAGTTACGACAATTTGACGGCCTATCCCAAAAAGGGAAGCCAGAGCGACGCATTCGAAGTTTGGGGCACGCAGATGAAAGACGGTTCCTATCAAATTAGCGACGGCTATTTTGGCAAATATATCAAGCCCGAATATGAAGCGGTCATGTCCGGCCTGGTTGGGGAGTCCTACAGCACCTTCAAGCTGTATACCGACTTCGGCGAGGGCGTATTGCCGGATCGGCTGAACAAGGACACGAACATCGAAGAAATCTATGCGCCGGGTGAGACCGTTTCCTCGGACACCGTCGTTTTTGTGAAAGAGGATGCCGTGAAAGAGGCCGATGTCGAGGGGAGCCTGATCAAGCTGGCCCAAAAGATGCGCGAGAAGAAGCTGGTCGGCTTCGTCCAGCTCTTCGTGGTACGAAACGACAAATACGAGAACATCGATTTGCAGGCCCTCAACGCCGCGGATGAGAGCGAGTATTTCGTAGGCGACTACAAGTCCGTCATGGTTACGCCCGAGCTGAAGATCAGACAGAACGGAAAGGAGGTCGAGATCGATGGCTGAATTGTCCGAAAGCCAGCTGATTTTGCTGGATAATCTGATTTACTTAAACGATGTGGCCAACAAGAACAACCGAAGCGTCGGGGATATCGTGGACTCGCTTCTGCACGGCGGTGGTCTGGACAAGAGCAGAACGATCAAGGACGGCAAAGAAGCCTATCCCGGACAGATGAGCCGGGGCGAATGGGAAACGATTCTGAAGGCGATCGAAAAAGACAAGGAATTAACGTCGTTGAAGCTCAAGCACGGCGTCGTCGGCACGACGTACGATACAAAAGGCAACCCCGTCCGCGGCAGTGACGGAAGAATTCTGGAGACGGGCAACCGTTCCGCCACGTTTGTCGATCCCCAAGGCAATGCGACCGTCGTGTTCCGGGGGACGTCCGGCGACTACGAATGGCATGACAACGGAACGGGCGGTTATTTGTCCGACACGGAGATGCAAAAAGCCGCCCTGGACTACATCAACAGCCTGCCTTACAACAACATTACCGTGACGGGCCACTCCAAAGGCGGAAACAAGACGCAGTATGTGGCGATTCTGTCCGATAAGGTGGACCGGGCCGTATCGTTAGACGGGCAGGGATTCTCGAAGGAGTTCCTGGAGAAGTACAAGGATGAGATCGCGGCGAACCGGCACAAAATCACGTCCATTTCCGCGGAGGCGGACTATGTCAATGTCCTGCTCAATCCGATTGCGGAATCCGACAAGATCTTCTACATCGATACGGAAGAGCAGCGCGATTTCCTGAATAATCACAAGCCGAATATCGTGCTGGACGAAAACGGCCAACTGCGCGGCCCGGCGGAACGCGGCGCGATCTCTACCCTGATCAACGACCTGACCATTTACCTGAACGCCAATATGAAGGAGCCCGACCGCAGCTACGCGGTTGACGGGCTGCTTGCCTTGCTCGAGAGCGGGGAGGAAGGGTTCCCCAAGGAGAGCGCCGAACATACCAAGGAAAGCATCAAAAAAGTGCTTCCTTATGTGGGAAATTATCTGATCGAGAATGCCGCGGACGGTGCAAAGGATTTTATGGGACTCGTGGTCACCTCCTTCGCTGCCCAAGTGTTTCCGCAATACTACATGGATGACTTCATGAAATATGCGGCGATCAATGCGCAAAATTTCAGCTATCTGCATGATTTGGCGACCGAGATCGGCGGGATATTGAAAAATATCGTCGTTGATAAACTTACGGAATTCTTGTCCAACATCGCGGTGAAAATTTCGACGACCGCCCGGCAAATCAGCGCGGCCATCTCCGGGTTTGTGGATAAGATCAAAGACGGATGGGACCGCTTGGTTACCGGGATTAAGGAGATGGGCGAAAAGGTCAAGAACACGGTCATCGGGGCCGGCGAAGCCATTATGCAATTCAAGGATAAAGTGGTGCAGAGCGTAACCAGCTTTTGCAACAGCCTGGTGGAAGGCACGAAGCACGCCATCAACGCGGTCCGGGACGCCTGGAACAGCGCGGTGGATAAAGTCTCGACCTTTATCGGGGATACCCGGGATAAGCTGGCCAAGAAGTGGGATGAGTTCAAATCCGGCGTGAAGTCGGCCATCACGGCTACGAAGGAAGGCGTGAGCCGCTTCATCGATGCCTCGGTCCGCAAGGTTCGGGAGACCGGGGAGTTCCTGGTCAACAAAATCAAGGACGGCATCGAGAAAGGCAAGGAAATCGCGGCCCGCATCGCGGCCACCTTTACCGCCTTCGCCGAAAAGGTGAAGGAGGGCTGGGAACGGCTGAAGGCCGGAATCCGCAGCATGGCCGAGACGATCAAAAATACGGCGGTTCAAGCCGGAGAGGCCATATCCCGGTTCGCCCAGCATATTACCCTTGTCGTTAAGCGGTTCGCGGAGAAGCTGGTCGCGGCTTTCAAACAGGCCCTTCAGCAGGTGAAGAAGGCCTGGGACAGCCTGTGCGACAAAGTGAAAACCGCCTTCAATTACGTGAAGGATGCGGTGAAGGTCAAAGTCTCCGAATTCAAGGACGGGGTCAAGCGGCTGGGTAAACTGACGAAGGACGGCATCCGGCAGATCGGCAAGGTGTCGGCCGACTCCTTCAAGAAGTTCGCCGGCAAGGTCGTCAAGGGGCTGGCCAAAGTCTCCCATGGACTTCTGCTGGTCAATCTTGCCCGGTTAAGCGACCTTAAGTCCAAGCTGAAAGCGCTGGATTCCGACATTGAAGCCAAAACGGCGCGGATGGTCGGCGAAGCGGAGCGGGTCAGTTCCAGCGTCGGCCGCGCTTACAGCGAATCCAACGTGCAAAGCCAGGTGCGGCAGGTCCAGAAGGCCTGCGATGATGTCAAGAACCGGAGCCGGCGGGTCTCGGCGGAGCTTGAGCGGAAGTCCAAATCGCTCGCTCATGCCGAAGAACAATACGGGAAAATAGAAAGTATGCTTAAAAAGGGCATTTCCAGCCGAAGTCTATAGAATTGAACGCCCTGATATTGACATCAAAAAAAGGGAAAATTAATATAGAAGTAGATCGTTAGCACTCTGATTCTTAGAGTGCTAATATATTGTTCACTGGAAGGAAGGAGCCCAATCATGGCAAAGAAGCAATTTAAGGCTGAATCGAAACGATTGCTGGAAATGATGATCAACTCCATTTATACGCAGCGGGAAATCTTTTTAAGAGAATTGATTTCCAACAGCAGCGACGCCATCGATAAGATCTACTACAAAGCGCTCACGGACGAGAATTTAACGTTCAATAAAGACGATTATTACATCAAGCTGACGGTGGATAAGGACAACCGCACGTTGACCATCTCCGATACCGGGATCGGGATGACGAAGGAAGAACTGGAGAATAACCTGGGGATCATCGCCAAGAGCGGATCGCTGGCTTTTAAGAACGAGAATGAAGCGAAGGACGGCCACAACATTATCGGGCAATTCGGTGTCGGCTTCTATTCCGCCTTTATGGTGGCGGACAAGGTTACCGTTCTCAGCCGCGCTTTGGGCGGCGAGGAAGCTTATAAGTGGGAATCGACCGGTGCGGACGGTTACACCATTGACGAGGCGGAGAAGGCGTCCGTCGGAACCGAGATTATTTTGCACATCAAACCGAACACCGAGGACGACCAATACGATGAGTTTTTGGAAGAGTATCGCCTGAAATCGATCATTAAGAAATATTCGGACTTCATCCGCTATCCGATCAAAATGGATGTAACCACCCATCGGCCGAAAGAGGGCAGCGAGGGCGAGTTTGAAGAAGTCAAGGAAGAGCAAACCCTCAACAGCATGGTGCCGATCTGGCGAAAAAACAAAAGCGAGCTGACGGACGAGGATTACGAGAACTTCTACATGGAGAAACGGTACGGCTTTGACAAGCCGATTTCGCATATCCATATCAAGGCGGACGGGGCGGTCGTTTACAACGCGATTCTGTTCATCCCGGAGAAGACGCCGTTCGACTATTACACCAAGGAATACGAAAAAGGGCTGGAGCTGTACTCCAACGGCGTCCTGATTATGGAGAAATGCGGCGACCTGCTGCCGGATTACTTCAGCTTCGTGAAAGGGATGGTCGATTCCGAGGACCTTTCCCTGAATATTTCCCGCGAGCTTCTGCAGCATGACCGGCAATTGAAGCTGATCGCCAAGAACATCCAGAGCAAAATCAAAAGCCAACTGCAAAGCGTGCTGAAAGACGACCGGGAAAAGTACGAAAAATTTTATGCTTCGTTCGGCCGTCAGCTCAAGTTCGGCGTCTACAACGATTACGGCATGAACAAGGAAGTGCTCCAGGACCTGCTGCTGTTCACTTCCTCCAAGGAGAAAAAGCTGGTTACCCTGGACGAATACGTCTCCCGGATGCCCGAGGATCAGAAGTACATTTACTACGCCGCCGGCGAATCCGTGGACCGTTTGGAAAAACTGCCGCAAACCGAGCTGGTGCTGGATAAAGGGTACGAAATCCTTTATTTCACGGACGATATCGACGAGTTTGCCATTAAAATGATCCTCAATTATAAGGGCAAAGATTTCAAATCCGTATCGAGCGGCGATCTCGGCATCGAGCCGGAAGAAGGCGACAAGGACAGCAAAGAGGCCGAAACCGCGAACAAAGAGCTCTTCGAAGAAATGAGCCGGCTGCTCGCGGGCAAAGTCAAAGCGGTCAAGGCTTCCAAACGCCTGAAGACCCATCCGGTCTGCCTGTCCGCCGAGGGCGAAGTCTCCATCGAGATGGAGAAAGTGCTGAACGCCATGCCTAGCGGGCAAGACGTCAAGGCGGACAAAGTACTGGAAATCAACGTCGGCCACGAGGTGTTCCACTCTTTGAAGGATGCCTTTGAACAGGATAAAGAGAAGCTGGGACTGTACACCAACCTGCTCTACAATCAGGCTCGCCTGATCGAAGGGCTGCCGGTGGAGGATCCGGTGGAGTTCACGAACAACATTTGCAAAGTGATGGTTTAAAATAGGGCAGAGCCCCTCGCTTGAGTTTATCCAGGCGGGGGGTTTTGTTGTTTTTGCTAAGCGCCAAATAACCCCAAGCGGGCCTAGCTATGCTATGCACGCCTGAGAGAATTCGACGCTTAATTTAATGAGGTCATTAGTACTGTAGTAGAGATTCAGTTATTAATCGGAATTACTTTATCAAAAAAAACGATTGATGCGATTTCTTTATCATTTATAACATTTTCAAAAGTTTTGATCGTAAGCATTTGAACCCCAAATTCCGTTAAAGTCCATCCGGTAAAAATACTTGTCGTTTCTGCGGTGCCATCTTTATAGTTTATCGTGATCGGGTAGTTATCCAAATATTCAAATCCATTTACATTGGACTTCCTTAATCTTCCGGCTACCTCATCAATCTCTTTCAATGATTGACCTTCAATTTTTAAAGAAATCGAAATGGGTGAGACGGAGATCGTTTTTAATACTGCCCTATAACCAAACATGGTAATGTTTTGATCGATCTGATAAAGGGTAGAGTACTCTTTGAAATCCAGCTTAAAGGAAGTTTCCCAAGAACCCGGTATGACCGTTTCAAAAACCCCGGGAAGCGGATCTGCTGCTTGTAAATCTTTTAATTTGAAATGAACGGTTTGGCCTGCTATTGAATTTTTGGTCATAATACTCATAACCAGGCTAATTTTATTGTCAATCGGATTTCCGTCGTCGACCATCTCAAACCCGTAACTTTGAGTGTCCTGATCTGTCGTCATCGTGTCAACCATAAAACGGTATCGCGCTGCATTTAAAACGGTGCCTTTCGGAGCCGTGAAGTCCATTAAGATATAGGTCAGATTGCTGTCACCAATAACTTGCTTAATGGTAAGCGTTCCATTCTCGTTTGCGACTTGTTTGTCAACCACGTAAGCACCATTTGACAAATATTCTACCTGCTCGTGATTGACTGGATTAAGAAATTTTAAAAATGTTTCATCTAATCCCAGGTATGCCACTGCAAAAGCTGTTGTAGTTAAACAAACCATCAGCACAGCAGCCAATACTGCAGATCTTACGTGTTTCATAGGAGGAAGTCCTCTGCGCCTTGTGCTTTCGTTCTGGCTTTGCACCAAAATATTCTGAAACATTTTTTCTTTTTGTTCAGTAGTTGGCGTAAGGGCTTCAACCAGCCGATTGATATTTTTGTTACTCATGGTAGTTCCCTCCCAAGTCAATTTTAAGGCGTTCGCGGCCTCTGGATAGTTGGGTTTGGATCGTACTTTCTTTGTGTCCTAACATCTCCGATATTTCTTTTACCGAGTATTCCTCAATATAGTAGAGATATAAAACGATTTTGTATTTTTCGGGAAGAGAAAGTAGTTTAGCAAGAGCCTTCCCCGATGGCTCTTCGCTATTCCAAGAAGAAATTTCTGGTATTGCGTCTATCCCCACGCGACGGGTTTTCCACCAGTTTTTAAGTATGTCTTTGCAGTAATTTCTAGTGGTTACCATCAGCCACGCTTTTTCATGCTCGGGGTCATTAAAAACCATTTGAGATTTGATCAGTTTTAGAAATACAGATTGAACAGCGTCTTCTGCATCAACGGGATTTTTCAAATAGATATAGCTTAGCCTGTATACATGATCGACATGCCGTTGATAGAGTTCAGCCAATTCTTTATCCGTACGCAATAAAGAATTGTTTTCCATTTATTCGCCTCCTGATTACAACACGATTGATGACTTGAAAATATCTCATAATTTAAGAAACGAATTTTTCAATTCCTCGAGCTGTAGTAGTTGCTCTAACAAATAGTTTAGATACTTGTTCGGAATTAGCTAGTTTTCTTTTGTCGACTTACCTTTATTGTTGGGAATTGTGCCGATGGCCCCTCTTCGCATTCACCTCAACCTCCTCGGGGTGAAATTTTAACGGAAACAGGAGACGCTATTCTGTCCAAAACGCGCTTCTCGCGATCCTAACGGAAATGGTAGCGCCTATTTTCTGCATTCACCACGAAAACAGGCTGATTTCGGCCGAATAGCAGCTATTATTTCCGTTAAAGTTTGAAATGGGCCGCTTTTGCAAAAATAGCCGCTCCTATTTCCGTTATATTAGGTTGAACTATTGGTTTGCATACTAGACAGCGGTGTAAAGTGTTCTTTGGCACACTCTTGACTTTCAACTAATGGTTTGGTTCGAATTAGAGGGAATTCTTCCCGTTAATTTAGTGCTTATGCGGCTGCAGAGGCGAATTAGCTGGAAAACCTCCCGCTAATTGGCTTGAAATCGTGTATATCAGCAGTAGGGCCGCAAAATAGATGGAACTTTTCCAGCTAAATCTGATCGAAGAGCCAAGAGCGGTAAATTAACAGGAATTTTTCCCGTTAATGTGGTGTAGATTCCGACGTGGGACCTGATATCTACAATTGTGGATGTTGGCAACGTGTATCCAAAACCCTATCATATCCTTGCCGAACGCCAATTCTTTAGTTCAACCTATATAGCAGTTTTTTCGCCTTAAGGGGTTAATCGCCATCACCATCACCATCACCATCGCATCGCCATCACCTTCGCTCCCCCCCTGTTCGTTCTTTAGCATTCCAGAGGTCGTCGACCGCCGCTGTTCTGTGATAAACTGGGTACAGAATCCAAGAACAAGAATAAGGAGAAGTGAAGCATGGCTCTTGAAATCGAACGGAAATTTCTGCTTCCGGAGTATCCGAAAACGCTTCTTGAAGAAGGCGTGATAGAGGTCCTGAAAGAACAGGTGATCGATCAAACGTATCTTGCCCTCGACGGTGATCAGGAGCTTAGAGTGAGAAAAATCAAAGATCTCGCTACCGGAGACGTTACGTACACGCATACTTTCAAACGGGGATTCGGTCTGGCCCGCGAGGAAATCGAATATGATATCTCCGCCGGGCTATACGAGCAGATGATCCATATCCGCCGTGCGGTTCCTTTGGTCAAAAAGCGGCTGACGGCCCGCTGGAACGGTATCCAGATCGAGATCGACAGCTACCATCAGATCCAGATGGCGGTCTTGGAGGTCGAGTTCGGTTCCGAGGAAGAAGCGACCGGTTTTGTCCCTCCCGATTGGTTCGGTCCGGACATCAGCACGGACAAACAATACAGCAACAAACGGATCTGGCGTGAATTGCAGGGCAGGAAGCAGATTTAATGTGGTTTAATGCATCACAGGTCCGCGGAAAGAGACGTTCCGACGGACTAATCCAATACATAATCCGAGAGGTGAGGGTATGTCGAACGAACTGCTGCAGGCCCTGAAGTTGATTAAGGAAAAAGAATGGATCGATCTGACCCATACGTTCGGTCCGGATTCACCGCATTTTGCGGCATTTGCGGCCGCGGAATTCAAGACGCTGTTCACGCACGATGACGGCTTTTTCGCCCAAAGTTTTACTTTCCCCGGCCAATACGGCACGCATCTGGACGCCCCGATTCATTTCGTACGGGATGCCCGTTACCTCGACGAGCTCGGGCTCAAGGAACTCGTGCTGCCGCTCATCGTCATCGACAAGTCCGAGGAAGCCGCGGCCGATGCCGATTATTCCTTGTCCGTCGCGGATATCCTGGCGTTTGAAGCCGAGCACGGCGAGATCGAGGCGGGAAGCTTCGTCGCCCTGCGTACGGACTGGAGCAAACGCTGGCCGAGCCAGGAGCGCTTCGAGAACAAAGACGCGGACGGGAACAATCACGCGCCCGGCTGGTCGATGGAGGCTCTGGAATTTCTGTTCCGGCAGCGCGGGGTTAAAGCGATCGGTCATGAGACCTTTGACACCGATTCGGCTGCGGACTACACGAAGAACGGCGCGCTGCTCGGCGAATATTACGTGCTGGAGCGGGATACGTATCAAGTCGAGCTGCTGAAAAACCTCGATCTTGTTCCCCCGAAGGGTGCGGTTATTTTCAATATCGTGCCCAAAGCGGAACGAGCGTCGGGCTTCCCGGTACGCTCTTTCGCGATTCTGCCCTGAGTAGCCTTATAAATCACTTTTTTATTTTTTATTACCGGGAGAACCTCTCGTTCCTCGTTAATCGAAACTACCGGTTTATAGCCCGGTTAGCAGCAAAAGGCCCATCCGTTGAGGATGGGGCTTTTGCTATTGTCCGAACTTCGCCGGATAAAATTGATGCGGCAAAAGGATAAAATCAGTCATGTACATTAAGCCGGTCCGATAGTATATTGATATCGATAATCATTATCAATAGAATTGTTACTACGGGAGGCCATACGATGAAAAGCTTCAAAATGATCATTGCCCTCATATTAACCTTGGCGGTTGCCGGATGCGGAGGGAACTCCAACAGTGCCGGCAACGCCGGCGGCAATGAGACGAAGGGCAAGGGCAATACAGCCCAAACCGCCCAAGCGGCGGAAGAAGCCGGAACCGGAACGAATACCGGGGGCGAAGACGGGCCAAGAACGATAAAGCATGCCATGGGAGAGATCACGCTCGAGAAGAAGCCGGAGCGGGTCGTTGTACTGTTTAACGGCATGGTTGACATTACGGCGGCGCTGGGCGTGAAACCGGTCGGGGCCGTCGAGTCCTGGGAGGAGAAGCCTTGGTATCTCTATCTCCGGGACAAAATGGAGGGGGTCAAGGATCTGGGAGAGGAGAATCAGCCGAATCTGGAGGCCATCGTAGCGCTTAAGCCGGATCTAATTATCGGTACGGAAGCGCGCCATGAAAAAATCTACCCTCAGCTGTCCGAAATCGCCCCTACGCTGATTACCAAGGAAATTTTCGATTGGAAAGACAACCTCCAGCTTAGCGCCCAGGCGCTCTATAAGGATAAGGAGGCGCAGCAGCTCATTGCGGATTGGGATGCCCGTGTAGCGGACTTCAAACAAAAAGCCGGAGATCGGCTGAAAGATACCAAAGTTTCGATTATCCGGTTTGAGGATGACGGCAGCGCCCGTTTTTATGCTACGGGGTTTGCCGGAACCATCTTCAAGGAGCTGGGGATCGGGCGTCCGGAAGCCCAGATGGTGGAAGGCAAAGCGGTCGTAAATCTGACCTCCAAGGAGCAAATGGGGCAACTGGACGGGGATTATATTTTCGATATCACCCGCATCAGTCCCGGAGATAACGACACGCAGACAACCAGGAACGAATGGACGTCCCACCCGCTTTGGAAAACCTTGAAGGGCGTCAAGAACGGCAAATATATCGAGGTGGACGTGATCACCTGGAATCTCAGCGGCGGGGTACTGGCGGCGAATTCCATGCTGGACGATGTTTATGAAATTTTCGGGATCAAGTAAAAATTTCGGCATAGGGAGAAGGCAAAAATGAGCGCAGGGGCGATACGCGGGCGAAGAGCCGCGGGATTCATATTAGGAGGGCTGGCGCTGTTGCTGGGACTGGCCGGAAGCATCCTGCTGGGGGCCATGAATTACAGTCCGGAGACGGCTTGGGACGCCTTGTTTCGTTACGACCCCAATGTGACCGACCAGATCGTGATCCGGACGACGCGCCTGCCGCGGGCCTTGATCGCGGCGGCGGTCGGAGCGAGCTTGGCCATCGCGGGCGCCATCATGCAGACGCTGACGCGAAATCCGCTCGCTTCTCCGAGCGTGCTGGGGATCAACGCAGGGGCGGGGTTCTTCGTCGTCTCGGCCTCGGTGCTCCTGTCCGTATCCCATTTACAGGCGTTGATGTGGATTTCCTTCGTCGGCGCGGCGGCGGCGGCGGGCGTGGTTTATATCCTGGGTTCGGCGGGGAGAGAAGGGTTGACGCCGATCAAAATCGTGCTTGCCGGTTCGGCCATGACCGCGCTGTTCGCTTCTTTTACCCAGGGGGTCCTGGCGTTGGACCGGCAGAGCCTCGGATCGGTACTGTTTTGGCTGACCGGAACCATCGCCGGACGCTCCCCCGAGATGCTCGCCACCGTGTTTCCCTATATGGCTGGCTGTTGGGTCGCCGCCTGGCTGCTGGCCCGGGGGATGAACATCCTTCTGATGGGCGAGGACACGTCCAAAGGCCTGGGTCAGCGAACGGGCGCCTTAAAAATCGGAATCGGCGTGATCGTCGTCATTTTGGCCGGAGGCTCGGTGTCCATCGCGGGGCCGATCGGCTTTATCGGCATCGTCGTACCGCACATGGCCCGTTACCTGGTCGGTACGGATCACCGCTGGGTGATCCCTTTTTGCGGCGTATTCGGGGCCGCGCTGCTGCTCTTGGCCGATATCGCCGCCAGGTTCATCATGATACCGGAGGAGCTTCCGGTCGGCGTGATGACTGCGGCTCTCGGCGCCCCGTTCTTTATGTATATCGCCCGGAGAGGAATTGGCAAATCATGAACCGAGGAAGTAGATGGATTCCATATGGCCTGCTGTTCGGCTGCCTGCTGGCGGCTCTGCTCAGCGCGAGTCTGGGCGAAACGTTTATATCGCCCGTCCGGGTGTTCGGCAGCCTGACGGGCGCCGGCTCGGAGGCCGAGGCCATGATCGTGGAGAAGCTGCGCCTTCCCCGGATCGTCACGTCGCTGCTGGCGGGCGCTTCCCTGGCCGCCGCCGGGGCCATCCTGCAGGGCGTGGCCCGCAACCCGATGGCCTCCCCGGACATTCTGGGCGTCACCGGGGGAGCTTCCGCGGCGGCTGTAGCGTTCATGACGTACGGACTCGGTGTCTTGAGCATTCGCTGGCTGCCGGTAGCGGCCATGGCGGGAGCCGCCGTCGCCGCGCTGCTGTTGTACGCGTTCGCCTGGAAGAAGGGCGTGACCCCGCTTCGCCTCGTCCTGGTGGGCGTCGGGATGTCTTCGCTCATGTCGGCGGCCACGACGATGATGATTGTGTTTAATCCGCGCAACGATGCCGGCCAGGCCTATACCTGGCTGACCGGTTCCGTGTACGGCGCGAATTGGGAGCAGGTGCTGCTTCTGCTGCCCTGGACCGCCGTGCTGCTGCCGGCGGCGATGCTCATGAAGCGGCACGTGAACATTTCGCAGCTGGGCGATGAGGTGGCCACCAGCGGCGGAAGCCGCGTCCAGCGGGTCCGCTTCCTGCAGCTCATGCTCAGCGTGGCCTTGGCCGGATCGGCGGTCGCGGTGGCGGGCGCGATCGGGTTCGTCGGCCTGCTCGCTCCGCATATGGCCCGCAAGCTGGTGGGGGCCGACTTCGGCCGCCTGCTGCCGGTATCCGCGCTGCTTGGCGCCTGGATCGTCCTGCTGGCCGATCTGGCCGGACGCACGCTGTTTCTTCCGCTGGATGTGCCAGCCGGGGTGTTTACGGCGGCGATCGGCGCTCCGTTTTTCATTTATCTGCTGTATGTGAATCGAAATCAATAGGAGGCGAAACGATTGGCTGATACAAAACCCCTGCAAGATGACGAGCAAATGGAGGCGGTGAGGGCGGCCGGCTCAAGCTATCCCTTGGCCGACCTGATCCAGAGCCGCAGAACGATCCGTGCGTTTAAACCGGACCCGGTCAGCAAGGAGCAAATCATCGCTTTGCTGAATACGGCGGTGTGGGCGCCGAATCACGGGAATCGGCAGCCTTGGCGTTTTATTCTCGTGATGGACGAGGCGCGGGAGGCTTTCGCCGAGGCGGTGCTGCGAACGCATTCCGCCGAGGAGCGGGCCAAAATCGGGGCGCAGCGACACGAGTATTTAACGACGCTGCCGGCCCAGCTTATCGTTCTGCAGACGGAGGACTCCCGTCATAAACAGCGGGAGGAAGACTTCGGCGCCGTCTGCTGCCTGATTCAGAATTTTCAGCTGGCCGCCTGGGAACAGGGCATCGGCGTCGTTTGGAAGACGAATCATTATATTTACGAGCCTCGCTTCCGGTCGGCATTCGGCATCCAGCCGGGGGAAAAAGTCGTGGGCGTACTGTACATCGGCTATGCCGAAACGGTTCCCGCCGCCCAGCCCAGAGCGAGGGCGGAAACGAAGCTGACCGTACTGGATCGACTGCCGCTGATCGATTAGTGCTCCTTCCAACTCCAAAAAGCTGCAAATCTGCAGGCATTTTTGGCCGGTCACAGGGGGGATTCGAAAAAGCTGCAAATCTGCAGTCATTTCTGGCGATTTTAGAGAACCGAGCCGATTTCGTCGAAAGTTCCTGCAGATTTGCAGGAATTTTGAAATTGTTGCTCCATACCGAACAAAAACATGCATATTTGCAGGAATTTTATGTTATCAAGGATGTCTGATCGGATGGGACACTAGTCCAAGAGAAAGGGGGATCCGCCGATGGCGTTGAATATGGCGGGGCTGGGGCCTGTAGTGCTGTTCTCCTCCATCCATCACCGTACTTTCCGGGGCCCCGATCATGGCCGTGACATGACGATTCCGGCCTACCTGCTTTGCATGGTGAAAGAGGGGAAAGGGTGGATTGCGTTGGGCGATGTTTCGGAAAAGGCGGAGGCCGTCGGCCCGGGGGATTGCTTTGTGCTGACTCCGGGAACCGCCTTACAGTTCATGCTTGAATCCGGGGCGCTCGAATGCTTTCTGCTGCTGTTTAGGCCGCTGGCGGTGCAGCGGCGGAGAGGGAATTGGCAAGCGGGACCGCTGCATCCCGGAGGCGGCGGATGGCCGGGATTCGCCGGTGGCCTTAAGCCGGTAAAAGCCCCCGAGCTTTTACAGGATGCGGCCGCATTATTTGCGGACACCCGTTTGCCCGGAGCCGATAAGGGGCGGCTGCAGTTGAGATGCCAAAGCCTGCTCTGCATCGTGCTCGATCAGCTTAAAGAGCGAGCTTCGACCGCCAAGCCCAGCGGGCTGGAGCTTAGTATCGGATATATGCACCGGCACTTCCGTTCCAAAATCCAGTTGGAAACGCTGGCCGAGATCGCCGGACTGACGCCGAGCTCCTACTCCAGGCGCTTCAAACGGGAGAAGGGGACGACCCCCGTGGAATACTTGAGCCGTCTTCGCCTCCATCACGCGAAGAAGCTGCTCTCCCGTCCCGACATTACGGTGAAGGAGGCGGCGGCGGAATCCGGATTCGGCAATGAATTTTATTTCAGCCGCGTATTCAAGCGGGAGGTCGGCATGGCGCCGACGGCGTACATCAAGCAGAATCGCCTGCAGTCGCTAGCCGGCGGTCCGTCCGAAATAGGATAAAACGACACGGGCACCGATCGTCATATTCAACGATCGGTGCCCGTCGTGTCCATGCTTATTTCGCCGTCAGTCCGCCATGATCGCGAAGCAGGTGACCATAGTGCTGGCGGATAAACTCCAGCACTTTGTCGGAGATGATCTTGTGGCCGGCCTGGTTCGGGTGAATCCCGTCCGAGCAGAGGAATTGGGTGAAATCGGGATGCTCCAGGAAGGCTCCGCGAACATCGATGAACTTGGTTTTGGTCAATTCCGATACTTTGAGGATGGTGGAATTATACCTTTCCTGCCACCAATAAATTTTGGTCACGCTGCCGAGCCATTGAAGGATGTTCTTCTCGGCGTCGGGGTTGTTCCTGCTGACCCATTTGAAGTAGCTGTCCGCATTCAGCGGGGGCAGGCTCATCAGCACGGGAGTGATCTGCTGGCTTTTCAAAAATTGAACAGCCTCGGTGAGCATCTTCTCAAACAAATTGAAATCCGTTTTCGGACGGTGCTCGCCATTGGGGTTGTCCGCAATCTCGTTCCAGTTAAAATCGCAGTCGTTGCCGCCGTATTCAATGAGCACGATATTCGGTTTGTCCTTCATCACATCCTTGCGCAGGTTGGCCATACCCTTGATCAGCGTATTGCCGAACCGGGCGGTGTTCCGCACAGCGCCCTTCAACTTGTTCTGCAGCAGGGAAACATAATTGTCCTCCAGCAGAACGTATTTGTTTTTGACCTCGTCATAAATGACGCCTTTGGAGATGGAATCTCCAGTGACCAGGTATTTGGCCGCCGCATCCAGGTTTTCCTGATTTTCCATACTCTTCGGATCACCTCATTCCTTTGCTGTTTCTTTCTTCAATTGTAGTTGAGTTTCACGCCGGAAATCAAGCGGATTCCTCATGCCGAGACCGGAATAGACGGTCAGGGACCGGCGGGATTTGGATGCGATGACAGGGTGTCGGAAGGATCGGCCGGAATGTCCTCCATCCGGTTTGCGGGCGGGACATAAGGTCGTACAACCAGTACGGTGGCCGAATCCGTAAAGCCCGCATATTCGGCGATGACACGGGTGAGTCCCGGCGAGAGTCCCGTAAGGTTGCCGCTCGCGTCGATCGAAGCGATGCCCGGATCCTCGATCGTGAAATAAGCGGCCTCCGTAACCGATTTAACACCGCCGTCCGGGGCTTGAAACAGCGCGACGATATCCAACTGCGTATCCACAGAAAGGGAGTAATCGTCGGAATCCAGGTAGAATCGGCTTTCCCCGGGAATCTCGTCGACCGTCTTGTATTTGACCAGCTTTAGCCGTTCCGAACCGAAAGTCGAAGTGATCCATACAAGCCCTCCGTCCTGGGGAATATCGGTGCGGGCGGCGTCGTAGAATCGTGGAGCGAGGTTTTGAAGCAGGGACCAGAGGATCGTTCCTTCTTCATCGATTTTTAATGTGAGATGCCGTTGGTCCGATCTGCCGCTGATCAGATAGCCGCCCGAGCCGTCCGGCGCTGGCTTCATGTAAGAGAGAAGCTCGGGGAACTCCGCGTCTACCAAGCCTTTTCGCCAAACCGCTTCGCCGTCCTCCGTCAGCTTCCACAGTCCGGAGCCGTCGAGCATGAGATACCCGTCCCCGCCGGGAGCGTGCATCAACTGCCGAACGTAGCCCCAACCGGCCTCGTAAGGCAGCGTTTTGCTCCAAGAAATTTCACCTGTCGGACCGTATTTCACCAGCAAGGGAAGCCAGGAGACGCTGTTCTCCTTCACGGCGTACCCCGCGGCTAAGAATCCTTCGTCCTGCGTCTCCACAACGTCAAGGAGCACCTGTTCTTGGTATCCGCGGTAATAATGATCCCACAACGGATTTCCTTCCGCATCGACTCTCAAAATATAAGCGGGCTGGGTACCCGATACGTTGGAAGTCCAGGAAACGGCGATAAAACCGCCATTCCGGGTTTCCTTAACCCGCTGAATGGGGGCGTATCCGCGGTATTCGCCGTAGGACCCGCTCCATTCAGGATCTCCGTCTGCCGACAGCTTGAGCAGGTAGGCCCGGTAAAAAGGCTTTCCATCGCTCCAGTCCAGCATTCCTCCGCCGATCAAAAACCCGCCGTCCCGGGTTTGAATCATCGATTGAACAGTGTACCTCTCGGTCGGTGAGGTTTTATCCAGATATTCGCGTTCCCATTCCGTATTTCCGCTCGAATCGGTTTTGATGGCAACGATTTTGGCTTGGGAAGAAATTTCATCCCGCGGAGTTGCGGTGCCCACGGCGATGTAGCCTTGACCGGGCAGGGACAATACTTGGGATGGCTCGTTGTAATTGTCCGGCGATCCGAACTCCCGGGACCATTCCTCCGCGTAGCCTGCCGGACCTCCGGCGGCAAACCCTTGCGCCGGGGGGACATACCAAAGGCCGACGGCCATCAGGATGGTTACGATCCACAACTCGGTTTGCCTGCGCAACGGTGTTTTCATTTGCATCACTCCTCCTCATTTTGGAAATCATATCAGTTTCAGTGTGACGGAATGTGAAGTCCCGGGAACAGGTACGAAAGAGAGAATTCTTCTGTGAGCTAGGTCTCAATTGTTGACAGCAAGTGGACATAAAGGGGTAGCTAATGAGAGAATACAGATAACGATATTAGAAAAAGGGGGATGCATTCAGTGCTTCGATTCGGAATCATCGGAACGAACTGGATCACGGAACGCTTTATCCAAGCGGCGGAGGAGACGGAGCAATTCGCTCTGACGGCCGTTTACTCGCGCACGGAAGAGAAAGGGAAGGCTTTTGCGGCCAAGTATAACAGCCACCCTGAAGTATTCACGGATTTGGAAAAAATGGTGTCGAGCGACCTGGTTGACGCGGTGTATATCGCCAGTCCCAATTCGTATCACGCCGAGCAGGCCATTTTGTGTATGAGCCATGGGAAGCATGTGCTGTGCGAAAAGCCGTTTGCATCAAATGTGGAAGAGACGCAGCGGATGATCCGGGCGGCGAAGGAGAATGACGTGCTTCTCATGGAAGCGATGAAGTCCACCTTGATGCCGAACTTCCGGGTAATCACAAACAATTTGTATAAAATCGGGCGGGTGCGCCGCTATTTTGCCAGCTACTGCCAATATTCTTCCAGGTATGACGCGTTCAAGCAAGGTACGGTTCTAAACGCCTTTAATCCGGTCTATTCGAACGGGGCGTTGATGGACCTCGGGATCTACTGCCTTTACCCGATGGTGACTTTATTCGGCAAGCCGGAGTCCCTTCAAGCGACCGGGATCATGCTGTCGTCGGGCGTGGACGGAGAGGGGAGCATCCTGATGCGTTATGAAGACATGGATGCCGTAGTGATGTACTCCAAAATCGCCGATTCCTATGCTCCGGCGGAAATCCAGGGCGAGAACGGTACGCTGATCATCGATAAAATCAACCAGCCTTACGATGTCAAAATCATGTACCGGGACGGCACCGTTGAGGACTTGCGGCAGCCGCAGATGCAGGAGTCGATGTTCTACGAGGCGCGGGAGTTTATCGAGCTCGCGCAAAGCGGCCGACGGGAAAGCGGTGTGAACACGCTGGCCAATTCCCTGATCGTCGCCGAAATCATGGAGGAAGCCCGGCGGCAAATCGGGCTGAAATATCCGGCGGACCGGTTTTAACGGACGTCTAAAAAAGCCCGCTTCATAAGAAGCGGGCTTTTCATATGCGCCAAAAACGGTCGTTCTTTTTGAAATCGTGTCCCCTGGCAAACGGTGGTTAATTCAAATCATAAATATCTTTGGATTGTGGGCCGCCGATTATTGGTATTTCACCACGAGCGCATTGCTGATTAGCCGGCCGGGCTTCGTCAAATACTTCCCGTTATAATAAAGGCCGCTCGAAGCGCCGCCGTCCAGATTCATCGCCTGATACGCGCCGGCCTGCTTCATGATTTGAGCCAACTGCGGAATCGTCGCTTTGCTGGTGGTTAAAAGGATAAGCTTGTTGTCGCGCGTAAGCCCCAAGGCGCTGCGGGTGCCGCCGCCCTTTAAAATTTTCGGGTCGCGGAAGCCTTCGCCCTTGAGGTTGAGGGCTATTTTGCCGTCGGTGACAAGGCGAGGTCCGGCCTGCAGGGCGCCTTCCAGTTCGCCCCCCGCAAAGAGCTCGTTGAATTTGGTGCCCGGAATCATCCCGGCAAGCATATTCGGGTTATAGGTAAAAACGGTGCGTCGGTCGCCGGATGCTTCCATTTGCAGCTTGCCACCGCTGACGATATAGCCGTAAGGCGTTTTATAGCTGTTCTTCGTGTAGGCGTCGAAATAGGACCCGTTAATAGCGACAATGGCTTTACTGCGCTTGGCGATGCTGCCGAGGCTCTCAACCCGCCCCTTCCGGTTGCCGGCCATCACGACGTCCAGGTGTATATTCGGATGCGCCAGCGAAACCGTGATCATCTTCACGGGGAAATATTTGTTCCCGACCTTGAAGGTTTTGCGGGCGCTGACGACCGGAGACGTCTTGCCGGAAAGGTTGTTCCGGTTCACTGCAGGGAGCGTATATTTGAAGTCGCCGCGGCTAAGGGTAAGCGCGGTTGGATTCTTTTCCCATTCTAACGTATAACCCAGGTTTTGGCTCAAAAACTGCAAGGGCACATAGGTAGTCCCGTTTTGGCGGAAAGGAGCGTCCGTTAAAGTAACCGCCGCATCATTGACCACTGCGGAGGTTTGTCCGACAAACACTTTCACGCTGTTCCAGGTGTTGGTGATGACGAAGCTTTTTTCGCTCTCGTTCCACAGCAGGGAGGCTTCCGAGTCCCCTTTTAATGCGGTGACCGGCAGGAAGGAACGGCCGGTATTGCCGTCGATCAGCACCGTTGCTTTAGGTGCGGCGGCCGAAGCGGCGGTAAGCCGGGCCGGAACCAGGAAGGTCAGGGCCAGGAAGAGGAGGAGAAGCGGGATGAATCTTGGTCTTTTCATGCGGGTAAAAAACTCCTTTAATCAATGATGTAGGTATAAGTCCCCTTATGTAATATCGGATGTGCGCCGCATTTTCGTTACAAAAATTTAGACCGCCGGTTTCCTCTTTAAGGAGACCGGACGGTCCGAATGTCCAAGGCTGAACGAAGGGGCTATTCGCTTTTTTTGATGTACATGAGCCTATAATAATCATCCAGCATTCGTTTCGTGGCGAAGGCTTCCCGGGTCGTTTCGATGCTTCTTTCCATCATCCGCGCCCATTGGGGCCGGTTCTCGTAGTAGGTCGGAAAAACGCTTCCAAGCAGGGTTTCATACAGGGCTTCGCTGTCGTGACGATCCTGCGCCGCGAAGTCGGACGTCTCGAATCCGCCTCCGATCTGCCAGCCGTTCTCCCCGTGCAGACATGCTTCCGGCCACCAGCCGTCCAGAATGGAGCAGTTGAGCACGCCGTTCATCGCCGCTTTCATGCCGGAGGTTCCACTGGCTTCCAACGGTCTGCGCGGGTTGTTGAGCCAGACGTCCGAACCGCGGGTGAGCCGGGCGCCAATCGTCATGTCGTAGTTCTCCAGAAAGACGACGCTTTCCGGATATTTTCGCATCATGGCGACCAAATGGCTGATGATCCGCTTGCCGTTGTCATCCTGCGGGTGAGCTTTGCCGGAGAAAACGATCTGTACGGTTCCCGCCTCCAGATACGGAGCGATGACCTCCGGCTTGGAGAAGAGCAGATCGCTGCGCTTGTAGGAAGCCGCCCGGCGCGAGAAGCCGATCAGTAGGCGGTCGGGGTTCAGCGCGATGCCGGTGCGCTCCCGGATGAAATCAAGCAGTTCGCCTTTGACTTCCATATGGGCGCCCCACAAATCGCCGCCCTCCTCATAAGCGCGGGTGATCCGCTCGTCGACCCACGTGGGGGGATGAACGGCATTGGTAATCCCTATAATAGGGGAGCGCCCTGTGACGTCCTGCCACATCCTGTTCGCGGTTTCCGCATGCAGCCGGGCAACCCCGTTGGAGATCCGGGACAGGCGTAGGCCGGCCACCGTCATATTGAAGGGATTGCCCCCGATTTGCTCCATTTGCCCCCGGGTCAGTCCGTTATAGGCGGACATATACTCGAGCCGCTCCAGCGGATGCGCCTCATTGCCCTCGCGTATCGGCGTATGGGTCGTAAAAACGACCTCTTCCCGGGTGGCGTTCCAGGCTTCTTCAAACGTGCTGCCGGCGCTCATCTTCTCTCGGATCAGCTCCGTGGCGGCCAAGGCGGCATGGCCTTCATTGAAGTGGTACACCTCCACGGGAATTTGCAGAGCCCGCAGGGCTCTCACCCCGCCGATCCCCAGTACGATTTCCTGGGCGATCCGCTCCTCGCCGAACCATCCGTACAGCTGGCCGGTGATCCAGGTGTCGGCGTTTTCGGGAATATCCGTATCCAGCAAGTACAGCGGGTTATTGCCGAACTTTTCCGTTTTCCATACCTTGCATATGACATCGACATCCCGAATTTTCACGCCGACTTTAATGCCCGTGTCTTCCAGAAAGTCATAATCATAGTTATGGTAGCTGTCATAGGGCTTGCCGTCTTCATCAATTCGCTGATCCGTATAGCCTTGCTTCCATTTGATGCCGATCCCGACGACGGGCGCGCCGATATCCTTGGCCCCTTTAAGGTAGTCCCCGGCCAGGATGCCGAGCCCTCCGGCGTATATTTTAAAATCGGAATGAAGCCCGTACTCCATGCAGAAGTAAGCGACGGTAGGCAATTTCATTTCGTTCATGAGCAGCCTCCTTCGGATTTATAGCACATCATATGCGAAGGGGCGGAGAGGGGGGAATTGCGGAGAAAAAAATTAACTTGACCTTCACGATGAAAGCGGTTATATTGAGGTTGTAAATAATACGTTATATAACGTTATATAAAGGAGAGACTACAGATGAGCGTAGCGAAAGTCATTAGCACGATTCATGAACAGACCGAAAACGGAATCTCGGAGGTTTATCTGGTCGCCTGTGGCGGATCCCTGGTAGATATGTATCCGTCCAAATATTTTCTGGAGAGCGAAGCCCAAAAGGTGGTAACGGGCCTTTATACGGCCAATGAATTCGTCCATGCCTTGCCGAAGCGCTTGAACAAGGACTCCGTGGTTATCGTTTGCTCCCATGGCGGCAATACGCCCGAGTCGGTGGAAGCGGCCAAAGTGGCCAAACAACGCGGAGCTCACACCATCGGTTTGACGCATAATAAGGAAGCGGGGCTGCTGAAATACACCGACCATCCTTTCTTATACGAATGGGGCGCGGACAGCGATGTGAAGAACAACCCGATGGCGATCATTCTGGAATTGGTCGTAGAAATCCTGAACGTTACGGAAGGGTATGCCCATTACGAAGCGTTTAAAAACGGCATTCAGAAAATCAACGGTATTATTGTGGAAGGCAAGAAGTTGGTGGGACCCCGCGCCAAGGCATTCGCGGAAAAATACCGGAGTGAAGAGTTGTTCTACATTCTCTCCAGCGGAGCTTCTTTCGGACATGCTTACGGGTTTGCCATCTGTTCTTTGATGGAAATGCAGTGGCTTAACGCGGCTCCGATCCATTCCGGCGAATACTTCCACGGTCCGTTTGAGGTGACCGATAAAGAAACGCCGTTTATCCTAATGATGAATGAGGGGCGTACCCGCGCACTGGATGAGCGCGCTCTGACTTTCCTAAATAAATACGCGGCAAAAGTGGAAGTCGTGGACGCCAAGGAATTGGGACTGAACACCATCGCCGATGAAGTTGTGGAATTCTTTAACCCCGTCTTGTTCTACAGCATCTTGTGCGTATACCGCGAAGAGCTGGCGGACATTCGCAATCATCCGTTGGAGACCCGCCGTTACATGGGGAAAGTGGCATACTGAACTGAAACAGGGGGGATATAGCATGAAAGTATTGGGCATTGGCGATAACGTTGTGGACAAGTATGTTCACTTGGGCGTGATGTATCCGGGAGGCAACGCGTTGAATTTCAGCGTGTTTGCCAAGAAGCTGGGCGCGGACGCGGCATTTGTCGGCGTGTTCGGAGATGACCGGGAAGCCCGCCATGTCGAGCGGGCTTTAAATGAACTGGAAATCGATATCAGCCGGTGCCGCCATCACCGGGGGGAAAACGGCTGTGCGCGTGTTACGCTGGAAAACGGGGACCGCGTCTTCCTCGGAAGCAATGAAGGCGGCGTCACCCGATTGAATCCGCTTTCACTTAGCGAGGAAGACCGGTCGTACATCCGGGAGTTCGCCGTAATGCATACCGGCCTGTACAGCCATACGGGACATTTGCTGCCTGAACTGCAAAGCCTTGGCGTACCCGTTTCTTTCGATTTCTCCGACGACTTTGAAGAAGCGGAGGTCGAACGGCATATTCCTTACGTTGATTTCGCCTTCTTCTCGTGCAGTCATATGAGCGAGGAGGAAACGATCCGTTATATTCAAACCAAACGAGCCCGGGAAGGCCAGATTATTGTGGCTACCCGGGGCAGCGACCGGGCTGTGGCTTTTGACGGGGCGCGCCTATATTATCAGGCCCCTGAGTTGGTGGAAGCCGTAGATACGATGGGGGCGGGAGATTCATTCATCGCGGCGTTCCTGCTCCGTTACCTCAAGGACCGCAATATCCAGGCGGCGATGGAAGAGGGTTCCCGGTTCGCCGCGGCCAGTTGCCTGGTGGAAGGGTCTTTCGGTTTCGGCGTGTCCTACGAATGACGGTTATGGCGACTAACCATCTTCTTGTATTATCCAGTAACGTTTGATACGCTTTAAGCAAAGAGTTTATAACGTTATAGTACAAGAGAGGGTCCTATGTTAAATTCTGATCATCCCGAACCATTATATATCCAACTTAAGAAAGCGATTCAGGCGGCGATTCATAACGGAACTTTTCAGCAAGGTGAGAAGATTCCCACGGAAACGGAATTGAGCGATCGCTATCAGGTCAGCCGGATTACCGTCCGGAAGGCCGTTGAAGAATTGGCGCAGGAAGGATATTTGACCAAGCGGCAGGGAAAAGGCACTTTTGTAAGCCATCCCAAAATCGGTCGCAAAATCGAGCATGTGATCGGATTCACGGCGGCATGCAAGGCGAACGGTTTGACCTCGCACAGCCGGGTGACCCGGAAGGAAATCATCGTTCCCGATTCCGATTTAGCGGTTGCCCTGCAGTTGGCTGAAGGGGAGAAGGCGATCTATATTCAGCGAACAAGATACGCCGGCGACAGCCCGCTCATGCTGGAGAACAATTACTATCCGGCATCGCGCTTCTCGTTTCTTATGGATGAAACGCTGGAAGGTTCGCTCTATGATCTGTTGCGGGATAAATACGGGATTGATCCGAACCAGCCCGGGGAAACGACGCTGGAAATCGTTCTGGCGGACGAGGACAAGGCGCGTCTATTGGAAACGTCCATCGGAAAACCGCTTTTTTACATGAAAACGATGATCTATGACCAGCACGGATTACCGGTACATGCCGGTAGACAGTTCATGATCGGAGACAGATATCAGTTCACCTTATAGAGGTTCCGTCCTTTTGCCGAAAACCTCATACCCTTCTTTCCTTGAACAAAGGGGAAAGGTAAACATCACGATATAACGTTATAATACGTATGGTAAAAGGACGGAGAAAACTGTCGCGGAAAATTAGGAGGGGTAAATATGCAAGCTTCCCATGCCACAATGAACGCATTTGCCGATCTCGTTCTCGTATCGGATGCGATCTTTACCGGTAAGAAATCTGGAGCCGGCCCCGGTTTTGTTGCGGTAAAAGGCGATGTTATCACCGCCGTCGGGCCAAAATCGGCGTTTCGGGAATGGATTGGGCCGGAAACGAAAATATATGATTTTAAAGATGAATTGATTATGCCGGGAATTCATGACAACCATGTGTTTTTTACCGGTTATATGTCGATGCACCGTGGCCTGGATTTATCCGAAACCGCCTCCGTTCAGGAGGCGCTGCGTTTGCTGGTGAAATACGCGGACAAACTTCCGAAAGGCAAAAATGTATACGCTTTCGGTTGGGACCGGGAAACCTGGGGCGAACTGCCGGACCAGACATTGCTGGACGGTGCCATTCCCGATCGGGCGGTGGTGGCGATCAACCGTTCGAAGAATTATTGCTGGATGAACGGAGCCGCCATAGATAAGTATGGATTTAAACCGGATGAATGCAGCGCGGAAGCAAGGGCCGAACTGCTGAAAGAAATGCTCCGGGACAAGGAACTGGTCACATCGGAGTTTCTTGATTTTGCCCAGATGCTTGCTGGGCGTGGGGTGACGTCGATCAAGGACATCGGCTTTGACGATTACAGCGGTTTACTGCCGGTCTTGACGGAATTGGAAGCGAGCGGGCGTCTGCCGTTACGCGTACATTTCGCCCTGGAACCTGTTCTGGAACCGCTTAACATTCCGTTTGGTCTGGAGTGTCAGGGCAAGTACCGTAGCGATCAGCTTCGTTTTCAGGGGTTCAAGATTATGCTGGATGGCGTGGTGGCCAATCACACGGGAGACATGCTGGAGCCTTATGCCGATCTGCCGGGAGTGACCAATCTGAGGCCGGTGGATTACGAGGCGATTAAGGCTGCGGTGCTGGAGGCGGACCGTAACGGACTGAAATGTACATTGACGGCCGAAGGCGACGCGGCGATCCGAAGGGCGGTATCCATCCTGGAAACGTGCCGAGAACAAAACGGGGAGCGGGATGCAAGACATTCCATCAGCGATCTGGAATACCCTCACCCGGATGATCTGAAGCGGATGGCCGCGGCGGGAATTTTTGCGGAGGTGTACGCCCAGGTCATGCTGCTGAATCCGTCCTACAAAGAGGCCTACATGGCCGAAGTGGTGGGGAAGGATAGAGAAAGCCGGTTTTACGATTATAAGAGCATGTTGGATGCCGGCGTTACGATCACCATCGGGACGGATCTCCCTCTGTTTATCTCGAGCGTTCCGGATTCCATTTACGCCGCCAGCGCCCGGTTATTTCCGGATGCGAGCCCGCCCGGAGGATGGTACCCTGAAAAAGGAATGCCGGTGGAAGAAGTGCTTAAAGCGTGGACAATCAACGGAGCGAAACACTGTTTTATGGAGGACCGGACAGGCACGCTTGAGGCGGGAAAACTGGCGGATATCGCCGTTTTTGACCGGAATCTGCTGCAAACTCCCGCGAATGAGCTGAGGGACGCGCGAGCGGTACTGACCATTGCCGGCGGAAAGATCGTTCATGATCAGCGGAGTTAACACCCCCTGGATAAGACATCTCATAATGTTATATTTTGTGAATAATCCAATTCCGGAATGAGGGATTAAGATGGAAACGGGAAAAAAGAGACTCAAATGGTCGCTGCCTCACAGCTATACTCTGATATTCTTTATCATGATCTTAATGGCGGCGTTGACTTGGATTGTGCCGAGCGGGCAATTTGAACGCCAGGAGGTCACGGTGGACGGTGTGACCAAATCGGCTATCGTCCCCGGCACATATCATGAGGTAAGCAAACATGGCGAGGGAACCGATTTACGCCAAGGGATACCGCAAATTTTAAGCGCTCCCATGGAGGGGATCATCAACGCCGTCGATGTCGTCGCTTTTGTACTCGTTGTAGGCGGCGCCTTCGGTATCATTCTCCAGACCGGAGCGATCGACCGAGGGTTGCTCGCGTTGGCCCGACGGCTTAAAAGCAAAGGAATTCTGGTCATACCGATCGCCATGGTGATCTGTAGTCTCGGCGGGTCGACCTTCGGAATGAGCGAAGAAATCATCCCGCTGTACGCGATCTTTATTTCGTTGATGTTTGCGCTGGGCTTCGATTCGATGACCGCCATCCTGATTCTTTTCCTGGGGACCCAAATCGGTTATGTCGGATCGACGACCAATCCGTTTTCCGTGCTGATTGCGCAAGGGATCGCGGGAGTTCAAGGCAATCCGCAGTTGTGGCTTCGATTTATCGAATGGATCGTATTTACCGGCATCTCCATCGCCTTTACGATGTGGTATGCGCACCGGGTGAAGAAACATCCGGAAAAGTCCGTTGTTTTCAAAAATGACCTGATAAACAGGCCGCTGTTCCTTAAAGAAGATACCGGGGAAGAAATCGACTTTTCCCTGCGGGACAAATTGATTATTTCCGGGTTCGTGGTCACTTTGGGGCTGATTGTTTGGGGAATTCTGACAAAGGGCTGGTATATGACGGAGATCGGGGCGCTCTTCTTTGCGCTTGGGCTCTTTGCGGGTTTGGTATCCAGGATGAATCAACGCGAAATGGCGGAAAACTTTGTGAAAGGCTGCGGAGAGTTCGTCTATGCGGCTGTCATTATCGGCTTGGCCCGGGGCATTCTGGTGCTTGCCGAAAACGGGATGATCATCGATACGATCCTGAATTATCTCTCCGATTTGCTGAAAGGTCTGCCGAATTACGCGTTTACCACCATCATGCTGCTGGTTCATAATATCATTACATTCTTCGTGCCGTCCTCTTCCGGCGAAGCGGCGTTGACCATGCCTGTCCTCGCTCCGCTCGGCGACTTGGTTGGAATCAACCGTGAAGCGATCGTAACGACTTATCAATTCGGCAACGGTCTGACCAATCTGATTTCTCCGACGGGCGGAGTATTGCTCGCGGGGCTCGCTATCGCCCGTATCAATTTCGGCCAATGGCTTAAAGTGATTATGAAGCTCTTCGTCGTGCTTTGGATCATTGCGGCCGTCTTCTCGGCGGTTTCGGCTATCGTAGGCATGTAAAGGTAAAGCGGTACTTTTGTTGTTGCCCTAGCCGTCGTAGAACTCTTCCCGCAGCTGTTCTTCTTCCGCGACGGCCTGAATTTCATCGGGGCCGATCTGAAAATACAGGTATCCGTCCTGTGCCTGTTTTTTCAGGGCCCGTTCTTTCATATATTTAGGGCTGGCCTCCCCGGCTTCTTCATCGTAAACCAGGAGAATGCCGTCCGTTTTTCGCAGCAGCAGCTCGTCGCGGGCCGTAAATTGCCATCTTCCCTGGTACCCTTCTTTGCTGACCGAGCCGTAATAATCCAGTTGACGCACCAAATCGCGGTAATACGCCTGTTTTTCCTCGTTCCACTGTTCTTCGGGGTGGCTGAAGGCGGTTATGATGGAGCATTTCAAATGCGGATACTCCTCCTTCAACTGAAGGGCGGCTTCGCAAGCCCACAGATCGACGCCGTACTGCCCGGGGGTGATTACCCATTCCAATCCTTCATCCAGGAGAGGCAGGAGCCGGTTGATGATGGCTTGTCTGATGAAAGGAATGCCGTGATGTTTATTGTTGTATATGCCAAGCTCGTGGGCTCGGTAACCGGTGACCAGCAAGTTTTTCAACACGCTTCTTCCTTCCGTTGGCGGGATTCTGTCCATTAACATTATAAACCATACATGGCAGTAAATCATGAAAAAACAAGAGGAGGTAGGACAAAAATACCATAAATTTAAAGGGATTATATGTCGAAATGAGCCTTTTTGCCCTGTCATCCCTTCCATACTTTAGGTAATATCGTTAAGAATACATATTCTAGGAGGACAAAGATTTGAAGAAATTAACAGCAGTATTACTGGGGGCAGCACTGGTACTTAGCATTACGGCATGCGGCAAAGAGAAAGCGGCTGAAGGCGGCGCTAACCAAGCGGCGAACGGCGGCGCAAATAAAGCTGCAGAAACAACAACCAATACGCCGGCGGAAACAAAGGTTCCTACTGTAGATGAATTGATGGCGAAATCCACGGAAGCCAGTGAAAAGCTGAAAAGCATGGCTATGGACTCCAAAATCAGCCAAAACATCGTCGTGAAGCAAGGCGAGCAGTCGCAAGAGCAAAAGATCGACATGACGCTGAAAATGGATATCGTTAAAGAACCGATGGAAATTCATCAAGTGATGGATATGTCCATGGGGGCGCAAGGAAGCCAAAACATTGAGCAGTACATTACGCAAAACGGCGTTTACTCCAAAGTAGGCGAAGCTTGGACGAAGATGCCTGAAGCGGAAAGCAAGCAAATCTTGGACAGCATGAAGCAATCGGCGAGCCCGGAGGCTCAACTGCAGCAATTCAAATCGATCGCCAGCGAAGCGAAAGTGGTTGAAGAAGGCGACGAATATGTATTGAGCGCGGATTTGTCCGGCGACGGCGTGAAGGACTTGGCAAAGAACTTGATGAACCAATCGGGCGGCCAAAATGAGCAAACTGCGGCAATGCTGGATCAAATGAACATCAAGAACATCAAGATTTCCTATGCCGTAAACAAAGACACATTCCTGCCGACGAAGTCCAATGTTAAAATGTCCATGGAAATGAGCGTGGAAGGACAAAGCGTAACGCTTGACATGGATATGGACAGCACGATTTCCAAGTATGACGAACTCACGAAAATCGAAATTCCTCAAGAAGTATTGGATAGCGCGAAGTAAGTTCCAATGATGAGGAGAAGCCGGCCCCAAACGGGGCCGGTTTTTTTGGCCTGTTGAGCTGGCGAAGCGTGCGAAACAAAAAAACACCTGCTATGCGGGTGGTGAAGTGATGTGATGCGCCTAGTGTGCTTCCAAACGTTCAACTCCAAAAAGATGCAAATCTGCAGGTATTTCAAGCGATTTTAGAGAAACGAGCCGGTTTCGTCGAAAATTCCTGCAGATTTGCAGGAATTTTAAAATTTTTGACCCCAAACAAGAAAAAACATGCACATATGCAGGAATTCTATATTATCAAGGTTGTCTGACGGGAGGAGGGGGATGATTCATAGGATCAAGCAAAAAAGCCCTGCGGCCGAAGCCTCGGGCTTATCCATCCGATTAGACAAATTGACAACGGTTACAATTATCCGTGGATCGACATTAGCGTGAACGCGATATAGAAGACGGCGTAGAAAACGCCCAAACCGATAATCCAACCGAAGATCCCGCTTTTAGTTTTACTGCTTCCAGGTTCCCACATCGAAAGTCAGCTCCTTTTTCGCAGTGCCGTTTATTTTGTGAACATTCTGTGTCTTATCTATATTATTGAACATTTTGTGACTAAAATCAAACATTTTTTTGAACATTATTTAATTTTTTTATAAAAAAGCAGCCCACGGATGTTTCTCCATAGGCTGCGCTAACGCCGGATTTACTTTTTTTGCGGAGAAAACCCTTCTTCGGTCAGGTATTCCCCGGCTTCCTCCCGTGTCTCAAACACCATTTCCAGGTTTTGCCCGGCAAAGATATACCATAGGTCGTCTTCATATTTCAGGGTCAACACCGCACCGTCCGCGTTCCGCCAAAGGCCTCCCGGCGTCTCTTTGTGGAAAGCGCCATGCATAGGATCCGGCCGTCCGGCCTCCGAATCTTCGCGAACCGACAGGGAGCGAATCGACCGGTCCAAAAGATCCCGCAGCTCTTGTTCGTTATATTCCCGAATATTTACATAGCCTTTATCGTCCGTTTCATAACCCTCCAGCAAGCCGGCATATACGTACCCGTTCCCGTTGGGATGAAGATGATAAGCTACCGTTTTTTTATCGTGGACGCTTTGCTCATACTGGTAATTTACGCGTCCCAGCGATACATTTCTTCGCTCCAGTTCCGGATAGGAATCCAGAATTTGCAGCTTCTGTTCAAAAGTAAGCATGATTCGCCTCCGCCGTCATTCGTCTTTTCGCAAACAGCTTCAGTATAACGGATGGGCCCGGGGAGAATCAAAGGGATTTCTCATGAGGGCGCCATCGTAGTTCATAAACCTGGTAAAAGGGTACATGTTATTAGATGACTGTGAAGGAGGAGGAAGCATGAGAGGGCCTGAGACCAAAAAAGTGAAATGGGGCATCATGGGGACGGGTACCATCGCTGAGCAGTTTGTGGCGGACCTGGCCCATACGACCAATGGGGTCGCCTATGCCGTCGGATCGCGCCAGCCCGGGCACGCCGCGGTCTTTGCCTCGCAATTCGGAATACCGCGGGCATACGGAAGTTACATGGAACTTGTCAATGATCCTGAGGTTGATGTGATCTACGTCGCGACACCGCACCGTTACCATTTGGAAAATACGCTCAATAGTCTGCGGGCGGGCAAAGCCGTCCTGTGCGAAAAGCCGATTACCGTGAACAGCCGCGAACTGGAGCTGCTGATTTCAGCCGCGAGGGAACGCGGGCTGTTTGTCATGGAGGCGATGTGGATGCGGTTTCTGCCTCCCATGCGCAAAGCGATGGAGTGGATCGAATCCGGCCGCATCGGCGAGGTCCGGCTGGTTCAAGCGGAATTCGGCATTATGGCGGACTGGGAGCCGGAGGGGCGGCTGCTGAACCCCGAGCTGGCGGGCGGGGCTCTGCTGGACGTGGGCATTTATCCGGTCGCTTTTGCCTCCATGGTGTTCGGTACGCTCCCCCGGGAAATCTGGAGCACGGCCCGGATCGGCGAAACCGGAGTGGATGAGCAGTTTTCGGCGCTGCTCACCTATCCGTCGGGAGGCGTGGCGTCCCTGCACGGGGCGATCCGGCTGGGGCTCGGAAACGAGGCGGTCATTCACGGGACGAAGGGATGCATCGTGCTCCCCTCGATCAATAAGGCGCCCTCGGTCACGCTGTACATCGGCGGGGAAGCTGTGGAGACTTTTGCGGACGAGCGGAAAGGAAAAGGGTACGAATACGAGGCGGAAGAGGTGGGCCGCTGTCTATTGGAGGGCCGGACCGAAAGCGCGATCATGCCGCTTGCCGCTTCGCTGCAGGTGATGGAACAGCTGAGCACGATCCGGACGCAATGGGGTTTGCGCTATCCTTTTGAATAGTCGGAGAAGAATAAAGTTGGTGTTTCGCTTATCCTGCTGATAGAATTAATATAGTCACTATGAAATTATTGTCGGGAGGGAAACTCTATCATGGGAGAAGCAGGCGGAACAATCAAATGGGGCATCATGGGTACCGGATGGATCGCCGAGAGATTTGCCGAGGATTTGGCGTACGTCGGTAACGGGGAAGGATTGGCGGTCGGATCGCGGACTTTTGAAAGCGCTAAAAAGTTCGCGGATCAATTTGGGTTGCCCCGCGCTTACGGCAGCTATGCGGATTTGGTGGCCGACCCGGACATCGATGCGATTTACGTGGCCACGCCGCATCCTTATCACCGCGAGAACGTGCTGACCGCTCTGAATGCGGGCAAAGCCGTTTTGTGCGAAAAGCCGTTCACCGTAAACAGCGCCGAGTTGGAGCCCTTGGTACATACGGCCAAGCAGAACAAGCTTTTTTTGATGGAAGCGATGTGGACCCGGTTTTTGCCGCCGATCGTTCAGGTCAGAACGTGGCTGGAGGAAGGGCGGATCGGGGAAGTGAAGCTGCTTAAAGCGGAATTCGGTTTCCGCAGCGACTGGAATCCCGAAGGCCGCTTGCTGAATCCGCGGCTTGGAGGCGGCGCGTTGCTGGATGCGGGAATTTATCCGGTTTCCTTCGCTTCCATGATCTTTGGAACGAAGCCGGAGCGTATCTCGAGTACCGTCCACATCGGGGAGACGGGCGTGGATGAACATTTTTCCCTTCTGCTGGATTACGGCCAGGGGAAATCGGCCTCTCTGCACGGGGCCGTCCGACTGGCCTTGACGAATGACGCCTATATACACGGAACGGAAGGTTCGATCTATATTCCGTCGTTCCTCAACGCGAAGGAAGCCTACCTGCGGGTAGCCGGGCAAGAGGAAGTGAAGTTCACGGACGACCGGCCGTCTACGGGATACGCGTTTGAAGCGGAAGAGGTGGGGCGCTGCCTGCTGAATGGCCTGACGGAGAGCCCGTCCATCACGCTGGAAGAGTCGCTCGGCATCATGAAGCTTCTCGACGAAATCCGGGGACAATGGAATTTGAAATATCCGTTCGAGTAAAAGAGAAACGGCAGCCGCGGCTGCCGTTTTGTTTTATTCTTTGGTGTGATGTATCAGCGATTCGACAAAAAGCTTCATCTGCTGGCTGGCCTCGTTCAGTTGATCGATGACCGTCATGAACTCCGTCACCAGAACGGCTTGCTCCTGCGAGGAGTGGACGATTTGCGAGAAATCGGTTTCTAGCCGGCGGATGGAGTCTTGGACGCTGGTCAACGTCGAAGAGATATTGGCGGTGGCTTCTTTCGTGCTGACCGACAATTTGCGGACTTCTTTGGCCACCACTTCGAAGCCGGCTCCGAGTTCACCGACTCGGGCCGCTTCGATCGCCGCGTTCAGTCCCAGCAGATTGGTCTGCTCGGAAATTTCTTTGATAAACCCGATCGTATGGTTCATCTCGGAGGAGTTCTCCACGGTTTGCTTGGTGTTGGCCAGCATATTTTCGCTGGTTGCCGTTAGTTCTTCGGAATGGGCGGCTACGGTCTGTACCATATCGACCAGACGGCCGGCGATAGAATCCATCATCAGCATGTTCTCTTCCAGCTTCAATTGGTTCTCCATGGACTGGGCGGTTGCCAAGGCTCCGATAATGGTGCCTTGCTCATCCCTGACCGGGATGGCGGACGCGAGAATCGGAAATCCATAGATTTCCGCGGGAAGTTGGGTGGAAGAGATTTGACCGGCCAGCGCGGTCCTCAGGTTTCGGTCCTCCGCCGGAATGGGATCGCCGGGCTTGATTTGAAAATCGATAGCCTGAGAGGGTTCGTAGAGCAGAAATTTTTCCAGATCGGTGATTCCAATCATGATGTCGCCTTTGATCATTTTTTGCATGTAAGGGACCGATTCGATTAGGCTATCCAAAATACTCATCCGTTGATCAACCGCCTATTCATTATTTTTACATAGATTATATAGTACATCCCGAAACGGTGACAATATTTGATATTTTCTGCGCGTTCCCGGTTTGGCGGTTTGGGCGGTATGGGCATAGGACGGGTTTGAAGGGAATACAATGATGCGGAAGGCGGTTTGCGGCGGGCCATGAAAAACAGGAAGCAGCCTCAAGGCTAGGAACTTGTGCTCGAATGGCGCCGGGCTGCTTCCTTGCGCACTGTGACGACACGCTATAAGGGACTCAAAACGGGATAAGCTTACAGTCATTTGGCTTTTGCACCGGTCTGACCTGCCGGGCCGGCGCCATCGATGCTTTCTTCGAGATTTCTGACTTGCTCGGATAACTCCTGGATCGTGGAGCTCATCGTATCCAGTTTTTTACCGACGGTTTCCAGTACATACTTGATGAGGATAAAGCACAGCGTAACGGGGAATCCAACATTCGCCACCATCGAGACAATGTCCGTGACCTGCATGTTCAGGGCCTCCTTTCTCTGAAAATTCCCTTTCACTTATATAGAGAAAAAAATTGTCCACGGTAACAACCAATAATTAGAAAAAATGTTATAATTAAAATTAACTCGCATATTAATGGTTGTAGGTTCAACCTTCACATTTCCCTATACATAGAAGATGAAGATGGAAGGGGGAGGTTAATTTGAAGGAACAAACAACCGCGTATGAGCAATATCGCAGAGAAGTTTATCGGATCGCCTGGAGGGTACAGTACAAAGCCAAAGTTGTGAAAAGACGGGAATGTTCATTCAACGGATTCGAACCGGCCGTATCCAGTTTTACCTCATCTTCTGATAACAAAATGTTGATTCGTCAGCTGATCGATGCCTTGCCTTCAACTACGGGGCGTATGATCATTTATAAGATTTATTTGCAAGACAAGACCGAGCGTGAGGTAGCCCTTGAATTGAATATGACTCAGCAAGGGGTGAACAAATGGAAGCGCAAAATGATCCAAGAGTTGTCCCGGATGATGAGTTCCTGACTTTGCTTCATCGGGCGAAACAGAACGACCCGGAGGCCGTACTGCAGTTGATTGAACTTTATAAAGGGGATATCTTGCGGGTCAGCAAGTACATTCATTCGCCGGCCGAGGATGCGGTATCCGACATCATTCTGGAGTTTCTGGAATTGATCAAGGAGCAGGAAGATCAGGACAAGTGAAGGTTTTTTTGCCGCCGCGACAAGTACGGCGGCTTTTTTTGCGCCTTCGGCGCTGTCCGGCGGGGCGCGTGCGTATGGCATATGGCGGCGCCATTGCGTTCTCGCGCAGGCAAGCTAAATTCCTGCAAAAGCGCAGGCTTTCCCGCCGCGATTTCGAATAAATCAAAAATTCCTGCAAAGATGCAGGTATTTTCGGAGAAATGGGCCCGACGGGCCGTTTATCCCGAAAAAGGATGCGGATTTGCAGGAATTTCGCTGCCGAGCCCTGACTCGGCCGGAAAAGCCTGCATTATTGCAGGCTTTTGTGAGTCAGGGGGCAAACAGGGAACAAGCCCGGATAAAAGTCCGGGCTTGTTGTCCAGCGGGGCGGCTTAGCGTGGGGTTAGCTCAAGCCGCCCTGTGTTTCCGGGGCCGCGGGCACAGCCGGAGCCCCCTCGGCGGCCGGCGCGGCCGGCGTATCGGGCTGCCGCTCGCCGCCGCTCGGGGCCGGGGCCGGAGACTCGCTGCTAAGCGGCTCCTCCGCACCGGCGCCCGGTTCAGGGGCGGTCGGCCCCGCCGGAGCCTCCGCCGCAGGGACTTGCGGTCCCTCCGGCCCTTCGTTCACTTCCGGCGCTTCCGGAGCCGGCGGCGCGGTCACCGGCACATAGGGCTTCACGACCAGCACGCTCGCCGTGAAAGTGTGGCCCCGGTAAACGGCCGTTAAGGAAGTGAGCCCCGGCTTGAGGCCGTAGAGGAAGCCGCGCTCATCCACCCGGGCGATTTCGGGGTCGGCGACCGTAAACCGGGTTTCCCCGTTCACGATCGAGGTATGCCCGGACTCGTCGGTAAATAGAGCCTGGGTATCCAGCTCACCGCCGATCATCAGCGAATAATCCTCCGAGTCCAGGGAGAACCGCCCGGGCGTTTCGCCAGGGATGTCCGTCACCGTTACCGGCAGTCTAGCGGAGAATCCGGCATATTCGGCGACGATTTCCGTCGTCCCGAGGGACACGCCCGTAACGAAGCCGTCGCGATCCACGGCGGCGATTTCCGGATTTCGCGAGGTGAATACGGTCTGGTTCGTGATGATCGACGCGGTTCCATCCGCATAAACCGCCTCAACGACGCTAGGCTTGCGTTCGCCGACGCCAAGCTCCAGCGCCGGATCCGTAAACCGGAGTTCCTTCAGATTCGCCGAAGGCTGCCCGCTTTCGCCGGACACCTTGATCAGCTGCATCAGGTACCTCTCGTTTAATTTAACTTGACTCGTCATAAGAAAAGCGCCGTCCGGGCTGTACGTACCTTTCTCGATATATCCCAATCCCGGGCCTCCAAACCGGAGATGTCCGGTCACATTCCCGTCGTGGTCTATCCGCAAAATTTGATACTGCGACGACGAAGTATACACATCCTCGCGGATGGTGTGGCGCCCAAGCAGCGCATAACCATCCGGAGTCGAAACCAGTTGTTGGAAGAAATGCTCACCCTCATCAAGCGGGTAGGTTTTCTCCCACAGGATCTCTCCGTTTTCATCCATTTTGAACACGAACGGCACCTGCTTACCGTCCTGACGCGTCATTCCGGAGACCATATAGCTTCCGTCCGACGTCATCTGTATGGACCAAGCGGAGCGGCCGCTGCCGGGAAAAACCTGCTGTTTTTCCCATTGCACCTTACCATTCGCGTCGACTTTCACGACCAGGGAGGCGTCGGAATCCGAGTGCATCACGCTGTCGATTTTACCGACCGCCAGAACGCCGCCATCCGGAGTCGCCCTGACGTCATTAAAGGTCTGGTTATCGCCAAGAGAGAAAGTTTTGTGCCACAGTTCGTTCCCCTCCCGGTCCACCTTCATCAGATAAGCCGGAGCTTCGCCCCAGGAATTGGCGCCATAGCCCGTAAAGACAAATCCGCCATCCACAGTCTCCGTAGCGGATTCCGCATAAAAATGAGTGTAGTCCGAAAGGTGGTAATAGCGGGACCATTCGACACTTCCTTGGTTGTCCAACTTAGCCAAATAGGGAATGTTTAAAGGTCTGGCGGTCCGGTCCGTCGCGGCTCCGCTCACCAAATAACCGCCTTCCCGTACGGGGATGATCCCTTGGGCCGTGACGCCATCCGTATAGGGGTCTCCGGTAACATTCAAGGTTTGCTCCCATAGGGTGCGGCCGCTCTCATCCGTTTTTACGACGTATCCAAAAGAAGTTGAGCTGTTGCTTACGTCACCGACGGCAAGGTACCCTCCATCGGTAGCGGAGATAACCGAGTTTCCTTTGGAAGATCTAAAAGCTTGTCCAAACTCGAAGCTCCACTCGATTTTCGGCGTGCCCGGTTTTTCCGGAGACGCGGCGGCCTTACCGGTTCCCGGCCAAACGGTCCAGGCCAGCAGGCAGCTAAGGGATATGGCAGTGAGTCTTTTCAATAATTGAGACATCAGCAGTTCTCCTCTCAAAATGGTTATCAAGGAACATTACCCCATTCCATTATCAAGGAAGACAGAAAAACGGGAAATCCAACAAAACTCTTAAATTCCAGGATTCTGGAAAATAGTCGTAAAGGAGGGGAGGGGCCGATTGGCCGGAAAGTGCGAATTAATAAAGTAGCTAATTACTGGTACATTGTATTCGCACTTCCAAGAAATTTATGGTAACCTTTTATATACCTACAACTGGTTTTATGGGTACTATGGGGGAAATCGGTTGGGGAATTATGTAAAAGGGGAATATGTACCAAATGAAGATGAAGAAACAAACGGCAGCGGCAATAGCCCTAGCTGCGACTCTTGTATCGGGTACCGTGCTGGCAAACACTACTTTTGCGGCAGAGGCTACAAAAACATTGAAAGCGGTATATAGTAACATTAAACTTGTTTACAACGGTCAAACTATCAGTTCTACTTCCGGTCAGGAGCCTTTTGTGGTTGACGGATCTACGTATGTGCCTATCAGAATGGCGGGAGAAGCACTTGGGAAATCACTATATTGGGATGGCGCGGCAAAGCAAATTCAGATTTCGGACCTAACGGCTCCGATTGACCAGGCCACGATCGATAGTTTGAATAAACAGATCAAAGACTTGGAAAGTCAAGTAACCAGTTTGAAAAAAGAGCTTAGCGACGCGAATTCCACCCTTGCCACAAAGAATCAGACCATCGCTTCACTGGAAACGCAACTTAATGCGCAAAAAAATTCAACCAGCAAGGGGAGTCTGGATAAATTAGAAGATAAGTTAAACAAAGACTATGAGGATTATTATAGCAGGTTAGATGCTGAAATATCGCTATCCGGAGACAAAAACGATATCACTGTAAAAGTGGAAGTTGACCAAGACGCTTGGGATGACTTGACCAGCAATAGGAAGAAAACATTTATTCAAGCTATTGTGGATGACATCCTTAAAGAGTTTAATAGAGCTGATGTTAGTGGGACTGTGCGAAACGAAAGCTCCAAGAAATTAACATCGTTCTCCGTCAGCAGCTCCGGTAATGTCACCCTGTCTAGCAGCGGTGTGGCTGATAAGGATGACATGCTTGACAAGTTGAAGAGAAATTTTGGCACTTATCGCGGAATACCGCTGTCCATAAGACTAACTGTGGATGAAGATGATGAAGAAGCTGTTGTGAAGGTCTATGTCGAGAAAGATGATTGGGATAGACTATCAAGCACCGATCAAAACGCTTTGCTGAGAAGGATGATTGATGAATTGGCTAGTGAGTACAGAAATTATGATATCGATGGGTATGTATACGACGACGATAACAATGGAGTTCTGGACAAAAGAGTATAATAAATCATGGTAAGCTTTTACGGCGATCGCAATGACTTTGAAGCGATCGCCGTTTTATTTTTGTGAACTTCTAAACCTTTGCAGAGCACAATTTCGTATGAAAATAGTCCGAGGAATCAAGGGTTCTGGGATGGAGGGACTAATAAATAAATACGACTTAAGATACAGGTTATTTTACTTGTGTTTGAATCTTAAGTCATGCGTTTTTTTCGGATTCGTGTAGTCCGTTAAACCGAAAAATTGCGCTGCATGTTCTTTTTCATTCCGAGTTTCTTCCTATTAAAATAGAGACGGATTTGGCGATGACTACTCTGGACTCGACGTTTGACATCAACACGAGTTTTCTCTTAGGCAGTCCGGGTATTTTTTACATCCTCTGCATTTCTCACTAATTCTTGGCGACTGTTTGGAAGAATCCTACTTTTTCCCCAGTTCCGCAAAAGATATGTCAAAGGGCCTTCCTATACTTGGAAATCGTCCTTCTAAGGGATTATTTATCGTTTTTTGGATTGTCTGTGATATAGGTTACTTGTATAATAGCAAAAGCCAGGGAGGTAAAAATTACTAATTCCTGTGAAAAACCATCTACTAGCAGGTGAACATATGAAATGGCTTATCGTATCCGGTGGATTTCATAGAATAGTGACAAGCTGCTTAGGCCGAAAAATGGAGTCGGTCCATCCGAACGGACTGGAATTGCCGGAGCTCGGGGAGTTCCTGTCCCGCGAAAATCCGGCTCTGGACGGCGTGCTCATTACGGATCAAGCTTTCTCCGGGCGTCCCGGACAGGATCGGGAGGATTTGACGGCCCTGCTCCGATGGATCGAGAACGGGAGAAAACCCGGGATTCCGGTCCTGATCGTGACGCGGGATTATTTGAAACCTCAGGAACTGGCGCCGCTGACTAAAGAATATACGAACATAACGCTGATCGTTTCCGACCAGGTGCGGATTCCATCCGAGGTTTTTGCGGAGGCGATGGATCAGCAGAGCCATAAAAAACTTACCGATATACATAGATCTGCTAAATCAGAACCCAAGCGCGTTACCGAGGAACCTGAGGAGAATAAGCTGCCGGAGAAAAAAAGATCGTTCTTCGACCGTTTCCGCTCCAAACCGGAACCGAAAGCCGAACCGGAGGCGACGGACCGCCTGACCCGGGATTTGCTCAACGTCAGCCGGGGAATCAGCCGCGTTGCCGCCATTACGGGCCATCGGGGAAGCGGATTGACCAGCACGGTCGTCAATTTGGCCCATGAAGCCAGCAAGCGGGGGCTCAGTACGATCATCATCGATATGGATGCGGAGTACCGCAGCACGAACATGTATTTCAGCCGCTTCCATGAGCGGACGAACAAAGACGAGCAGATGAGCGCTTCGCTGATCCGCACGCTGGCCAGGCCGCAGGACTATATGACCACCGCTTTTAATATCAAGGACAACTTTTGGCTTACCGGATTGGGCTATTCTTTTCATGACCGCAAGTTAATGGAACAGTTCTATACGACGGAGAAGCTGATCGGCTTAATTTCCGTCCTGCGAACCAAGTTTAATCTCGTTCTGCTCGATATGCCGCTCGATCTGTTCCGGGTGTTCCGCGAATCGATGATTCATATGGATCTGTTCGGTCTTTGTGTGCCGAACAATCTCCACGCCGTGCTGAGCACCATCCGGAACGTGGAGGTCGTCATGGACCAGGAACGCGCGTCTTACCTGAACGCCAAATCCAAGGTCATCGTGACCAAATACAATGACCGTTCCCGCTTCCAGGACAGCTTGTTCGCTCCGGATAAGGTGAGCGAGCTGCTGACCTCCGGGCTTAGCGACTATTTTCGTTACGAGATGAAAACAGCGGGCTCCGTCCCTTACAGCGACGGGTTCGACAGCCAGATCGAAACGGATATCCCCGCGATCCAGGCGGGCGCCGAGTATGAGAAGGCTTTTGGTCAAATGCTTCTAAGATTGATGGAGGGTGCGTAACTCATATGGATTTAAGTACAGTAAAAAGCGTCTCCCCGAACAAAAAGCTGTTCAAAAAAATACTCGCTTTGCTGTTCAGCATCGCGGTCATCGTAATCTCTTTTATCGTGTTGAACAATGCGAACGAGGCGGCCAAGGACACCGTTGAGGTACTCCGGATCAAGCAGAGTGGCGGAGTCGCGGCTTACGTGCCGCTGTCGGAGAAGATGATCGAGAAGTATTCGCTCATCCGCAAGGAATATACCGAGGACATGATCCTGGCGGAGGATCTTGAGGAAGTAAAGGATAAGTTTACGAAGTATTACATGCGGGACAAAAGCATTCTGTACAAGGACCAGCTGATGGCGGAGAAGCCGCAGCAGAACGAATGGCTGTACCAGCTGGATGACAAGCACGAAGTGCTGACCTTGCCCTACAACTTTCTCGAAGCCGGCGGCGATATTCTGATGCCGGGGGACCGGGTCAGAATCCGCGTATCGTATGAGGCCGAAAAAACCGGCACGGGATCGGGAAATCCGAATGCCGGGTTCCTGGCGTCCGGGACGGAGGTGCGCACCGAGGTCTTGTTCGACAGTATTGAGGTCCGGGATATGCTCAATTCGCGCAGCCACTCGATCTATGAGGTTTACAAGGAAGTGCTCAAGCTCAGTGAAGACAAGCGGCAGGAAGTGATGAAGAGCGAAGATTTCCTGCGGAGTATCCAGCCGAAATCCTTGCTGCTGGAAGGATCGCGGGAGCAAATCGACAAATTTGCCAAGTATAACGGCTTTGAAGGGAAGAAGTATCTGATCACGATCCTGAGCCGGAAGAACAGCCAGGTCATTCTGGACCAGCTGCCTACTTTGCAAAATGAGGTGGAATCATGGCTCGAAACCAAGGATTGAACCTGGATGAGGTGCTGAATAAAATATCGGCCAAGGATCGGGTCGGCTCGGAAATGCAGGAGAGCAAGCTCATCTACAGCGTGGTCGGCTTCCTTCCGGCCTGCGATATGGTCGACAACGCGCTGCTCATCAGCAATCTCGGCTATCTGTTGGGACAAAAAGGGCTGAATACCTGCATCGTCGATTTAAAAGTGTTTAACCCGAATCTGCATCACTTTCTGGACGCGCAGCCGAGCAAGAAAGGCAGCGGCCTGATCCGGGTACTGAAGAGCGACAAGGTCGACTTCCGGGAAGAGATACAGGCGACGAAGTATGAGCGGTTGTACCTGCTGTCGCCGAGCCCGCATGATTTGATCGAGGAGTACCTCGACTTTGAGTTCGAGCATCTGGAACGGGTCATCGATACGCTGAAGAGCATGTTCGATATCATTTTGCTGGACATTCCGAATAATCCTCCGCTGGAGTTTTGCCTCGGGGCGATGAAATATTCGCATATCGGCTTCTTTACGGCGACCGAGCGGATCGAGGCTTCGAGCAATATGGTGCGGATGCTGGATTTTGCCGCATCGGTCGGCATCAGCACCGCGAAATTCACCAGCGTGATTCTGATGAACATGCAGGATATCCATTACGATTACAAAGGGCTGAAGGAATTCGGCTTCAATATTGTGGCGGCGCTGCCGCTGGTCAAAGCGGCCTATGCCAGCGCGCTGGAAGGCAAGCTGTACATCAGGGATAACCCGCTGGTCAACCGGTATTTTCTCAAGGATATGCGGCGTCTTGCGGATATCCTGGGCAACCAGTAAGGGAGGGACACGAATTTATGCTCACCCGTGCGAAAATCAGCGACATGCAGCAGAAGGTAAGCCATCAGATCGTCAAAAAAGAAGAAATGGAAGATCTGAAAAACAAATATACGACCATCCAATTTGAAGAAGCGCTGGAGCTCTGTCAGAAATATATCACCAAAGTGGCGACGCACGCTTTCCGCCGGGAACACGATCCCGGGCGAAAGCGGGAAATGACGAAGGCCTACATCAATGAATTCGTCGATTCACAAAAGCCGGTTGTCGAAGGCTACTACGAGCTGGTGGAGTTGAAAAGAGCGCTGATCGACGAGATCACCCACTACGGTCCGATTACGAAGGCGATGGAAGACCCGTCGATCGACGAAATTCGGATCAACGGCACGGATCAGATCTTTGTGGAGACCGGCGGGAAGACGGTTCCTTGGGAGCAGCACTTTATCGACCGGGAGCATCTGGAGCGGATCATCTCCAAGCTGCTCGGCGTCTCCAAAGTGCGGCTGACCCCGAAGATCCCGATGGTCAACGCGCGGACGATCGAAGGATACCGGGTCAACGCGACGCACGCGGACATCTCGCCGTACGATATGCCGGCCGTCGTGATCCGGAAATTCAGCAAGAAGAGTATTACCCCGGAAATGATGATCAAGAACGAATCGTTCTCCGTCAATATGTTCAAGCTGCTGTCTCTGCTGCCGAAGGCGGATCTGTCCTGGATTACGGTCGGGCCTACCGGGAGCGGCAAGACGACGCTGAACGAAATCATGGTCCGGGAGATCAATCCGCTGTCGCGGATCATTACGATCGAGAATCCGTCGGAAATGCGGCTGCAGCGGCGGGAAGGGAACAGCGAGCACGGACGAATCATCAACGACGTGCTGCAGTATGAATCGGTTCCCGACGATGACGACGCCAGTCCGGCGACGATGGAAAATCTGTTGATCAACGCGATGCGGCAGTCGCCGCACTGGATCGGTCCGGGCGAACTGCGGACGCCGGGGGAATTCGCCACGGCGCTTCGGGCCGCGCAAACCGGCCACTTCTTCTTCACGACGCTGCATGCCGAGGGAGACCGCGAAGCGATCTACCGCTTCCTGACCGCGTACCTGATGGCCTCCAACGAGCCGGCCGAGCTGGCTTTGCGGAACATTTGCAGCGCCGTCAAATTTATCGTTTTCCAGGAAAAGCTGGCGGACGGTACCCGCAAAGTCACGTCGATCTCGGAAGTGCTCGGCTCCGAAGGGCTTGAACCGATCGTCAATCCGATCTACAAGTTCATCTCGGAGGACGTGCTGGAGGAAGAAGGCACCCACCGGGTGCTGAAGATCATCGGCAAGCACAAGCGTGTCGGCATGCTGTCCGAGAAGGTCCAGCAGACGATGATCAAAGCGGGGATCAAGCGCAGCCGCTTCGAGTTCCTGACTTCGCCGCCCGGGGAAGATGAGATAGAGGAGTACGGATTCCATGGATACAACTTCAATCATTAGTCTGTTCTTCGGCATCACCGCCTTTATTGTGTTCAACGCGGTGTTCGAAGTGCGGTTCTTTGAAGGGACCGGCCGTTTCTTTTTGGGCTTGCTGGATACGCTGGCGGAGCACCTGGGCAGATACAATACGAAGCGCTATGTGGAGCGGATCAAAAAAGAACGGATCGTGAAGCGGAAGGAAAACGTGTACGCCAAGTACAACCGGCTCGTCGAAGGGTTGATTCTCGATTTCAATCTGCCGCTGACGCTGGAAAGTTTCACTTCCCTGCTCTGTATCTGTTTTGCCATCGTCGTGCTCGTCGTGGTCATTTTTATGCAAAACGTCACCTTGGCGGTTGTCGTTACGGTCGCCATTTTCATCGGGCTGCTTACCTTCTTCGTCATGCAGTCGAAGGCGATCAAGGCGGAGAAGCTGGAGAGCATCATGGACGCCGAGGACATCATATGTCCCTTGGCCCGCGAGGGCGTACTGGTCGCGATCAAAAAAGTGATGGAGAGCGAGGAGTACATCAAGCCCAGCATCCGGCCCTATTTTCAGCAATTCATCGATAACTGCGAAAATAACGGCTACTCGTTCAAACAGGCGATCACGCTGCTAAATCGGCAGCTCGGCCCGAAATTCGATAATTTCACCAAAAAAGCCATCGTGTTCGAGTACAACGAGCGCAAAGGGATGGCGGACATTTTTCTCGATATTGTCGATGAGAATGCGGTGCTTCGGGAAATCAACGCCCGCAAAGACCGGATTTTCCGTAAGATGAACCGGGATTTCCTGATCAAAACGGTCATTATTGTCTTGTTCTTTTTGTACGCTTTAACGGTGGAGGATTTTCGCGATTTCATGCTCTACAGCACCTGGGGCAAGCTCATCAACACCGCGATGATCAGCACCATCTGTCTCAGCTTCGCCCGTACGCAGGCGCTGCAGGGCAACCTGGGTCCGGGAAGTGATGGCAAATGAGTTTATTGGCTAAGTTTTGCGCTCTCGTGGCGGTGCTTTACCTGGTCAAGGCGTTCATTTACCCGTTCTTTCGGCCCGTAAATGCCCGGCAGAAGAAGCGCAACCGTAAATATTTGAAGGAGCGGAAGAACGCGCAGCTGAATGACAGGTTTAAGGTGTTTAAGCGCCGGTTCTCCGAGAAATACATCGGCCGGCTGCTCAGCACCGCGGAGCGCACCCGCTTCCAGAAGATGATCGACCGTCTGGATTTGAACATGAAGCCCGAGGAGCTGCGGGCGGAGCAGTTGTTCTATGCCGTGGGCGGCGGGCTGGTGACGATCGTGATGATGAGCGCCAATCAGCTGCTCGGTTACGTCTCGGCGATCTTTATTTTCCTCGGCTGGATGTACCCGGTCTCGGAAATGGAGAAGAAGATCGAGAAGAAGAACAAAAATATCGCGTATGACTTTCCGGGGTTCTACAGTATGGTGTACTACCAGTACTCCAAATCGGTCAACATCTACCTGGCCGACGTCATCCGCGACTATCTGCCGAACGCCAACAAGGATATGGCCGAGGAGCTCGGGGTGATGCTCGACAATATCGAGTACGGCGAGGAATACGCGCTGAAACAGTTGAAGAAACGCGTGCCGATCCACTATATCATCAAGTTCTGCGATCTGATGGAAACCCGGCTCAAAGGGTACGACAACATCTCGCAGATGGTTTACCTGAAGAATGAGGTGGACAGCTACCGCATCCTCGCCCTGGAGGAAGACCTGGAGCGCAGGCAGCGGACGAACTCGCGGATTCAACTCATCTTGATCGTCGTGCTGGGGATTTATATCGCCATCTACTATTTATTCACCGTTTTGGATTCCATAAAAATGTTCCAATAAATTGTCCGAGGACGAGGAGGATGGAGTTTATGAAAAATAAGGAGCTTGAAAAGATCGAGAAGCGAAATTTCTGGAAGGATGAGACCGGGGATATCGGGGTGAAGCAGATCGCGATTACGGTCGCGGTGATTGTTGTTGTGGCGTTTATTGTGACGACACTGAAGAACGGCTTATTGGAGAAATGGATCGAGGAAGTGTGGAAGTTCCTCTTTGATGATTTGATTAAAGGAAAGATGGGCGGAACCAGCTAATCTCCTACGTCTTAACACACAGGTGAATTGATATGCGTGCATTTGCAAAATCCATCCTGATCTCTATCCTGGTCACAGTGGCGATCATCGTGTTTACGAACTTTATATATTTCTTTCCCTGGTATACGACGCTGATCGTGGAAACCTTTCATGTCTCGCAAAAGGTGGCCAGCGACAACTACCTGAAGAAGGATTATCGTGACGAGGTGCTGGAGGAGCTGCAGAAGCGGCCGATCTTCAACCAGCGGCCGGACGATATTCAAATTTCCGTGCGGAAAGTAAAGGATGACGACGATGAACACTCGGCGGAAGGGGATACCGATGCCAAGGTTTACGAGAATCTGGATGACGATTCCAAGCCCTACCGTCAGCGGGGAAAACCGGTTACGATCACATTAAGCGCCGTTTACCCGTTCAAGATGAAGCTCTGGGGGAAGGAAATCGAACAGGAGTTTCCGGTTTCGTTCACGATGAAGACGATCGGGCTGAAACATTACAAGGATTTGCCGTATGACGAGTACCAGAGAGAATACACGACCGGTGATGAATGATGAAAAATGTGGCGATAGGCATTCTGGTGGTGTTTCTGGCCGTCGTTCTTTTGCAGCCGATCGCGGAGATCGCGAACTTGACCAAGGAGAAAGTCCTGCTCGGCACGGCGCTGACGAATGCGGCCCGTTCGGCCAGGGACCGGAGCTTGGAATATGAGTTAATGCGGAATCTGGACGCGAAGGTCGACCGGGAGAAATTCGTGGGGTATTTTACCGAATCGTTCGAGGATGCGATGAATTTTACCTGCACGAACAAGGGACAGAGTGAAGATACGCTAAGGTTCGTCTCCAATGACGGAAGATACAATGAATTTATTGTGGAACTCGATTTTACGGAAGAGGACGATTTGGAGACGGAACAGCTGGTTTCCAAGGTGGAAATGACGGCGACGACCGAGTACAAGTTCAAGACGAAGTATTTGCAGCTTGCGGAGGAGGCCGGGAAAGATACGGCTACCAAGCTGACCTCCAAACGTAGCCTGATTTTGGATGTGAAAAACTGACTTGTTCGATGTGAAGGAGCCGGATTGGCCGAAATAGCTTAGTTAGCACGACGATTAGCTTAATTAGCGGGAATTCTTCCCGTTAATTGGGTGGCTATCCAGTAGTATAGATGAATTAGCTGGAAAATCTCCCGTTAAATAACCAGAAATAGGGGGATCGGCGGCTGGAGTCATGAAATAGATGGAGTTTTTCCAGCTAATTCCGATCCAAGGGCTCGTAGCGGTAAATTAACGGGAGATTTTCCCGTTAATAAGCGCAGTAAAAAGTGGAATATCAAAAGGAAGTGACGGCATGGACTATATCCTGGTAACGTTCCAGGCCGGCCCGCATTTGACGAAGGAATTGAAAGTTCCGGGGTTCGTCACCTCGCAAGAGCTGCTGGCGATGCTGTCCGAAGCGCTGCATCTCCCCGTCGTACCGGAGCATCGCCTCCAGGCTGAACCGCTGGGCCGGATTTTGGACCCCTCCCTGACGCTGGAGGAAGAAGGCGTTGTGGACGGGGCGCTGCTTACTCTCGTATAGAAGGGATGAATACCGTGAACAGCAATATCCATAATGGCGGAGTCGCCTTTGAGAGCGGGAACGGCCTGTTTCTCGCCGATCTCCGGGGCTATTCCGGTACCTTTCGGCGCGACGAAGCGGCCGGCGTGACGGAGCTGCTGGACGGGGTGTTCTGGTTTATGAACGAGGCGGAGGACGCGATCTATTGCAGCGACCAGACGCGGGGAAACCGGCTGTGCCGCCTGGACCGCGGCTCGCAGGCTCCCGAGCCGCTGCTGGACCGCCCGGTTTACGGTCTGACCCGGCAGGGCGAGTGGCTGTACTATATCGGGGAAAACGACCGGAAGCTGTACCGCTGCCTGCTTAACGGCAGAAGCGAAGCCCGGGTGGCGGACGATGCGGTGGAAGCTTTCGTGGTGGAAGCGAACCGGATCTATTATGCGACAGAGCAGGGGATCCGCTCCTGCGGGCTTGACGGCGGCGACCGGGAACTGGTTTCGGAACACGCTGCGGTGCAATTGATTACATTGGGCGAGCGCCTGGTTTTTGCCGATAAGAAGAATCAACACCTGCTCACCGTCCTGCATCCGCCGACCGGACAATCGAGCGTATATGACGACATCGCGCCAAACAGTCTGAACAGCGACGGGCGCTATCTGTACTGTGCCAACCGGCTCAATGAAAGCTCCATCTACCGGATCGATCCCGATACGGGAAGCCGGATCCGGATTTGCGGCGAGCGGGCCGATCACCTGCATGTTCTGCGGGATATGCTGTATTTTTGCAGCCGGCAGGAGTGGTACCGGATGTCGCTGTCCGGCGGGCAGGCGGTCAAAGTCATAACTTTATCGTGAGGTACGTATGATCAACGAAAAATATGAATTTAGCCGGCAGCCCCGGTTTCTTCCGGAAATGCCGGGGGGCGAGCTGGAGATCCCGAATCCTCCTCACGCCTATGAGAAGCCGGAAATCTCCTGGTTCGCCCTGCTGGCGCCGCCGGCGGTGATGCTGGTCATTACGCTGCTGCTGGCGCTGACGTCCCAGTCCATGTACATGATGCTTTCGATCGCCATGACGGTGATGACCCTGATCGTGTCCCTGACCGGCGCAGCTTCGCAAATCCGTAAGTATAAGAAGAAGAAAAAGGAACGCGAGCAGAAGTATTTGCAGTTCATCACGGACAGCCGGAGCGAGCTTCAACTGGCGCGGGAACAGCAAATCAAGGCGATGAACGAGATGAGTCCCGATCCGGCGGCCTGTCTGCAGCGGATTCAAGAGATCGACAACCGGCTGTGGGAAAGAACGCCATCTTCGCCCGATTTCTTGTCGCTTCGCCTGGGCGTAGGGAGTGTTCCGGCCGAGCTGAAAATCAAGTATACCAAGCAGGCGATCATTCTGGAGAGCGACCCGCTGATGATGGAACCGCAGCGGCTGGCGCTGGAATTCGAGCGCGTGCAGGGCGTGCCGGTCTCGGTCAACCTGATTCAGGCGGAAATCGTCGGGATCGCCGGCGAGGATGAGAAGACGTTTGACATGGTGACGCAAATGCTGCTGCAGCTCGTGACCCACCACGGCTACGACGACGTGCGGTTGGTCGTGCTGGCCGCGGAGGACGGGCTGGAGAAGTGGAACTGGCTGCGCCATCTCCCGCATCTGTGGAGCGACGGCTTCGATTTCCGTTTCCTGCTCTGCGGCAAAGCGATCGCCCACGCCGTGCTCGGCGAGCTGAACAACGTGTTCAAGGAACGCGAGCGGCGCAAGATCGGCGGTATTCCGCTGCCGCACTACGTGTTCATCGTCGAGGACGCTTCGCTGCTTGATGAGGAGCCGATCACGAAATACTTGTACAACAAGAGCGCCGCGCTGGGGCTGTCGACGGTGTACTTGGCCAAACACCAGGCTTACCTGCCGATGAACTGCAAGCAGGTGATTCTGGCCCAGGGCAAGACCGGGGAGCTGGCGGACCGGGAAACCGGGGAGAAGAACACGTTCAACCCCGACACCGTAAGCCTTAAGCAGTTGGAGCAGGCGGCCCGGAAAATGGCGCCGCTGCGCATCAAAAACTCGGGCGGCAACTTCACGCTGCCGAACTCGTTGGCCCTGCTCGACATGCTGCAGGCCAAGACGACGAAGGAAGTGGATCTGTTATCCCGATGGACGATCAATAAGCCGTTCAAAGGGATGAGCGTGCCGATCGGCATCAAGGCGGGAGGCAATCTTTTTAACCTCGATATGCACGAGACGGGGCACGGTCCGCACGGTTTGGTCGCTGGGACGACGGGCTCGGGGAAAAGTGAGCTGCTGCAGAGCATCATCATTTCGCTGGCGATGAACTATCATCCGCATGATCTGGTGTTTGTTCTGATCGACTATAAAGGCGGCGGCATGGCCGATGTGTTCCAAGGGATGCCGCATCTGGTGGGGACGATTACGAACCTGGGCGGCAACCAGACAACGCGGGCGCTGTTGTCCATCAAAAGCGAGCTGATGAGCCGGCAGCGGATTTTCTCGGAATTCGGGGTCAACAACATCGATAAATATCAGAAGCTTTACTATAGCAACAACAAGGACGGCCGGATGCCGGCCATTCCTCACCTGATCATGATCGCGGACGAGTTCGCGGAGCTGAAGCAGGATCAGCCGGAATTTATGAAAGAGCTCGTCAGCGCGGCCCGCGTAGGCCGAAGCTTGGGCGTGCATCTCATTCTGGCGACGCAAAAGCCGGCCGGGGTGGTCGACGACCAGATCTGGAGTAACTCCAAGTTCAAGATCTGTCTCAAGGTTCAGGACGAACGGGACAGCAAGGACGTCATCAAACGCCCGGACGCGGCGATGATCAAGGAGCCGGGGCGCGCCTACATTCAGGTCGGGAACGACGAGATTTTCGAGCTGTTCCAATCGACTTACTCGGGAGCGGATTACGATCCCGAAGGAGCGATGCAGAAGAGCGAGAACAAGGCGAAGCGGATTTACGAGGTCTCGCTGAACGGCCGGATGGAGCAAATCTATCCGCTGTCGGAAGAGAAGATCGTCAAGCACGAGCTGCCGACCCAACTGGAAGCCATGGTCGAGCGGATTACGGAGACGGCGGAGGCGTCGGGCATTTCGCCTTTGAAGGGGCCTTGGCTGCCGCCGCTTCCGGAAGTCCTCCACTTCGACAACATTTTGGGGGACGGCTTTGTCCCCGGGCATTGGCCGAAGCGGGAGAAGCTGCTCTCGGTGCCGGTCGGGCGGATGGACGATCCGCGGAATCAAAGCCAGAACGTGCTGGAGGTCGATTTTGCGGGGGAAGGCAATCTGTTCGTCTACGGCGCGCCGGGAACGGGAAAAACCGTGTTTCTCAAAACGTTGTGCATGTCGATCGCCCAAACTTACTCGCCGGATGAGGCGAACCTCTACCTGATGGATTTCGGCGGCAACTCGCTGCGGGTATTCGAGAAACTGCCGCATGTCGGCGGGGTGATGACGCTCGAGGAAAAAGGGAAGATCGATCAGTTCATGCTGTTCCTGTTCCGGGAGATCGAGCAGCGCAAGGCGCGGTTTGAGGAAATGGGCAGCGAAGGCTTCAACGCTTATCGCGCTTCCGGCCATACGCTGCCGGCGATTGTGCTGATCATCGACAACTATTTTGCGCTGTCGGAATCCTATGAGGATCTGGACGCCCAAATGATGCTGCTGGCGCGGGAAGGTTCCAAATACGGCATTTATCTCGTCGCCACGGCCACCAACGCCACCTTTGTACGATACAAATTGTCGGTCAACTTCAAGCTGGCGGTAGCCCTCCAGATGACGGAAAAAGGCGACTACGACAGCGTGGTCGGCCGGACGGAAGGCTTGGAACCGATGAAGGTGGCCGGACGGGGACTCGTCCGGGGCAAGCCGCCGCTGGAATTCCAGACTTCGCTTCCGGAGTATGAAGATGTCGGCACCGAGCAGATGCTGGAACGCTTTGCCGGACTGTCCTGCACGAAGGCCAGACCGATCCCGATGATGCCTTCGAGCATCGATATCCGGGAGATTCAGCCGGGCGGTGGAAAGCTCGCGATCGGCCTCGGGAATACCGATCTCCAGCCGGTGCATATCGACCTGTACGCGACGCCGGTGCTGATGATCGCCGGGGAGTCCATGTCCGGCAAGAGTACGCTGCTCCGCTCCTGGATCAACATGCTCGGCGACGCCGAGGTGTATGCCCTCGACTCCAACGGCATGGGCCTGTTCGATATTATGGGCCGGGAGCATGTCACCGATTTGGCCGAAGCGGAAGACGACTTTATCGAGCGGATACAGGAGCTGCTGGACGAGCGCCGCAGACAGATGGCGGAGTGCCGCCGCAGCAGCGGAGATGTGCAGGAACTGGTGCGTTCGTGGAAACAGATTATTTTTGCCTTCGATAAGCTCAGCGAGTTTACGGACGGCGATAAATATTCCCTGAAAGAGCTGATCGAACGCATCGTGAAGCAGGAGCGCGGCATGAAGGTCGCCGTGATCGCGGCGGACAACATCTCCGATTTCACCGGCAACTGGGACAGCCTCGGCAAGGCGATCAAGGAAGAGCAGACCGGCCTGCTGATCGGCAGCATCAAGGAACAGACGCTCTTCTCCGCGAGACTGCCGTATGGGGCGACGGAAAAGGAACTTGAGGCGATGGACGGATATTTTATCGTCAAGAACAAGTTCACCGGTCTGAGATGTGCCGCCGAGCCGGTAAAAGAAGCTGTGGCCGCGGCCGGTTATTAAGGGCTATTTTCCGAAAGGGGGAGTGACCGATGTCAACCGTCTCTGAGATCAAAGCGAAGGCTAAGCTGGTGTATGACGTCAAGTCGGATTTAAAAAGCGACAGCACGAAGTGCCAGGCCGCGGTAAACCAATCGAAAGACTGGTGGCAAGGGGAGGCCGGGAACGGGTTCCGTACCGGCTACAAGGAGATCCAGAGGGAAGTGACCGGTCTCCTGGGCAAGTTGGATAAACTGTCCAGCGGCCTGAACCGGCTGGCGGACAGGGTGGACCAAGCCGATGAAGCCCGAAAGGCCAAGGCCGCGGCGGAGAAGAGCAAGGGGGCTGCCGTTTCCGGGAGATAGGGAGCGGCGGCGATTAGAGCTTGACTCCTCTGCTGGATGAAGAGGGGAGGAAAATCCTTGAAAGGAGGTGAATTTATAATGGCAAACCAACAAAAGTTTGATTTCGACCAAGCGGAAGGGCTGAAAAACAAATTGCAGTCCGAAATCGCGAAAATCGAATCCGATTTGAAGCGGATGGCCACGATGGTCGAAGGCGTGAAATCCTGGTGGTCCGGCGGTTCGGAAGAAGCGTTCATCGCGAACTTCCAAACGACCAAAGGCCAAGTCGTAACAAGCTTGAACAAATGGATTGAGGACTACAAACAACTTATCGGTCAAATCGCTGAAGTCAAGAGACAAAGCGATGCGGATCTCGCAAGCAAGCTGAAAATCTAATTCTTGTCCGTAGACGTGGTGGCGTAGGTCGCCACGTCTACATTTAGTCACGAAAGCAATGAACTCGAACTTCGGGAATTGAGATACATATGACATCTAACATTTATATAAAAGGAGATGACTAATCATGAAATTGAAAAAGACGGGTTTTATTCTGTTGTCGCTGATCCTGCTGTTGGCTGCGCTTCCCGCTGTCTCTTCCGCGGCGAAGTTGTCTTTGCGCGTGGAATTGAACGGGGAGAAAATGAGTTTTCCGGATGCACAGCCTTTGGTAGATAAAAGCAACCGGGTGCAAGTGCCGGTACGTTTTGTAAGTGAGGCGCTCGGAGCAAAAGTGGACTGGAACAGCAAAACCAAAAAAGTGACCGTAAACTTGAATTCCAATCAGATCGTTCTGACGCTCGGCAAGAAAGCTTATACCGTGAACGGCAAAACCAAGCAAATGGACACAGTGGCCTTGCGGAAATCGGACAGAACTTATGTACCTCTTCGTTTTGTAAGTGAGGCTCTTGGTGCGCAAGTGAACTGGGACTCTCTGAATTATATGGTGTCGATTCATACGGGTGCGGGCGCTAGCGGAGCGAAGGGTAACGATGCGAATACAGAAAAACCGTTTGATTGGGAGGCTTGGGAAGCTTCGAGAAATGTGGAGGGGAAGAGCGAGAAAATAAAGTTAGAGGGATTTAGTTTTAACGGTTTTTATAATTCAGGGTTAAGTGTTTTAGATAGTGGTTATGATCCGAAAACAAAGAAGGGACCGATTCTTCAACTACTGGTGAGCTTTGGCCATGTTGGGGATGACCTGAGCCAACAACAAAAGGATGCTGAGGAAATTCTGAGCCAAAGAATTGATAAAAAGACGGTTGATTCTGTTATGAATTACGTAAAACAAAAGAAGCTAGAGGAAGATGAATTGGCCAAGAAGACCTTTACAGATGAAACCTTCAAAGTGATTGTTCAATCTCAGACATATGGTGACATAAACATCAACGTTTGGTATAAGTAGGTGAGGTTATGATAAGTAAGCGATTGGCTGCATTTTTGTTAATCGTTCTATTTTGCGGATTTATTCCTCAAACTAAAGTGGGGTCTGAGCCATTAGATTATAAGGATGATTTGGTTGGCTATTTAAAGACTCTTACCCCCGAATTAGTGTTAAAGCAAGCGAATGAGGACATGAAAGTATTGTATGGGGAAGATAATTATTATCCTGCCAAAACTAAAAATGGTGCGTTTAACGCTGCTCTCATACAAAAGCAGATAGATGAAGGGATTAGAAATCCTCAGAAATTTACGGGATTTGATATAGTCTACGGGAGCAGCCATGATACAGAGATAGTCCATAAAGGCCAAAAAATGCGTAGGTATTCTGGATATAACAAGTTTGGAGATTCAGTTTCCACTGATGGGTTTCCTTGGGATGCTGGGTGGAGCGGCGTGCCAATTCATAAACTTAGACTGATACCCACCCCGTGGGAAGATAAAGGGAATGCGAATGATTTTGATGATTTCCCGAATAATTACAGAAGAGAGATTCCTGAGAAGCTGTATGAATACTTACCTCATGGTAATTTCGAAAAGCAGATTCTAAAAGCACTTAACACCAAGTATGCCGGAGTTGCTTATGGTGAGGATCTTATGTATAACAATAAAGATTCCGAGTACGCGACGAGAAAAGTGTACTACACGAACGGAGCTCCGGAAGGCGGCTGGATTAAATATGTTCATATCATTCAGCCTCCGACATACCTGTCTCAGGGATTTGGACGCGTCTATATGAGATCCACGTACTTGGATATTCCTATTGCCGCATTTGCTGCTACTCAGGGAAGTGATTTATCTGTCTCGTTTGATGAGTTGCCTTCCCAGGCGGTAGCCGGTGAAACGGTTAAGGTTACAGTGATGGTGGAGTCGACATTTGCCAATGGGGTAACTCCGGCTTTTTCCTGGTCCATAACACGGGCGGGAGGCGGAGCTTTAACGAAAGAAACGGATCAGTTGTCTTTTAGCGATAATGCTCATTATGCGCAACCGTCGGGCACGATTCCTATAGGTGCCAATAAGGAGCGTCGGCTTACGGCATCCTTCACGATGCCGGATAGTGATGTTCGCATTCAGTTTAAAGTCAACGAGAACGGAACCTCCCCGAAGGAGACGGTTCTGAACAACAACATTGTGGAATCTACTATAAAGGTCGTCAAGCCGATTCCGTTGCCTTATGATATGTTGACCAAAAAAGAAAAGATCATTTTACCGGCAAATACCGTGACCTTGAAATTACCGGATCTACCTGACGCAAGATGGACTGGAAATGCAACGGGGATTTTGAATGCTCATAATAGGACCGATGATTTATTAAGAGAGTATAAGGTGTTTAACAATAAAGTCAATGAAGCCAGTGAAAATATAACCCGGGCTCCTATAGTGACTTATACCATCATGCGGAAAGATTTTGGAATTAATGGTAAAAAGGATGATCCGGAAAACAAACAATATGTCAATCTCAGCAATCCGGATAATCCATTGCTCCGCATCGGGGAGATCTACTACGAGGGTTCCGTGAGCCGGCCTTATCAATATACTGAGTACTATCAGGATTGTTCAGGTCCAGGGGAATGCGAAACTAAATCACAAACAAAAAGTGGGTTTGTAACCGCTGAGTTTGACAGCGGCAACATAAAAAAACCATACGCCATGTATGTCTACAACGGCAAGAAGGAACTCGAAAAATATACTTACCGGGACGAGATCGAAAACAATACTGGCAGTGCACTCGAGAAAAAATTGTTTTGGACGAATGAGCCCTATTGTTATTCCGTAATTCGTTGGATGCATCATCAAGACGAAAACGGACAGCCCTACAATTGGACCAGAGTCCCGGGTCAGTATAAACGGGAGTTTATCCAACAGGCAAGCGGGGGCTTGACCTTGAACAAAACCAGTTCTCTCGAAACCGAATATAGCCAATCCAGAAAAGCGGCGGCGGGAAGAACGAATAAAAAATCGCTTTATGACAAGGCCGTTTTCGCGACGGATAAGCAGCTTCAGAAATACGCCTATCCGGTCAAATCGGGCTATTATTTCAATCCGGCCGGCAGCTATACGTTTACTTTGAATACGGTCGTTTTTAAAGACAAAAAACCGCAGAACGGCGAAATGACCCAGGATCACAAGGACTTGGTGAACAGTCTAATCGGGGCTTTCCGCTATGAGTCTGATCTGATTTATATCAACAACAAGAAAGAAGCCGTAAATATTTTGAACGAAGGCTTGGCCCCTAAAGGGGGAGGCTTTGTGCGTAAAAAAGGCGTCTTAACGGTTGAACAAAGCAAAGGCGTGAACGGCGAAAAACTGATCGATGTATTGGATCGAAGCGATGATCCTTCACGGTACACGCAGGACATCTACGAAGTTTTTCATTCCGAGGACACGGCCGAAGATAGTACTCATGAGTTCTGGAAGAGAGTACTGGAAGGGTACAGCGAATCCAAGACAGCGAAAAGCCATTCGAAGTATAAATATAGAGAATACGTGAAAGACGGCCAGCATATGTACAAAATCACGGAAACCTCCAAAATTACGATCGTCGTCAATCCGGAAAACAAATATTTGTATACTCATGCGAATATGCCGAATGGGAACTACAACATCAAGGTTTGGTTCGATGATATTAATCTAAAGGGATTCAAGCATGCCTATAAAGTTTTGGGCACCTTGAAAGGTGTCGAAGAACTGGACAGCATGAAGATCACCGTCATCGGCTCCATGTTCGATGATTTGAACAGCTAAGCGAAATTTCCATGAAGCAACCCCTCCATCCTCCCTGTTAAAGCATACATTTTCGGGGCGGTGGGGGGGCTTTTTTAAATTTAAGGAAAGGAACCGGCCAAAATCGATGAGCTCTCCCTAAAGCTCATGGGCTTGGTGGATGTAAATAGTCGCCACGTCACGTTGTTTCTGTGATGGGGTGCTAATCGAAGCAAAAAAACGAGAGAGGGTTTATTTAATGAAACTTAAGAGAATAGGATTTTTTCTTCTGTCCCTACTTTTCATATTTACCACAATGCCAATGGTCTCTTCCGCGGCGAAGTTGTCTTTGCGCGTGGAATTAAACGGGGAGAAAATGAGTTTTCCGGATGCTCAGCCTTTGGTGGATAAAAGCAATCGGGTCCAGGTACCGGTACGCTTTGTAAGTGAAGCTCTTGGCGCCAAAGTGGCCTGGAACAGCAAAACAAAGAAAGTGACCGTAGACTTGAATTCCAATCAGATCGTCCTGACGCTCGGCAAAAAGGCTTATACGGTGAACGGCAAAACCGAGCCAATGGACACGGCGGCCTTGCGGAAATCGGACAGAACCTATGTACCGCTTCGTTTTGTAAGCGAGGCTCTTGGCGCACAAGTGAACTGGGACTCTTTGAATTATATGGTATCGATTCATACAGGTGCGGGAGCTAGCGGGGGCAGTGGTAACAATGCTAATACAGAAAAACCGTTTGACTGGGATGCCTGGGAAGCTTCAAGAAATGTGGAGGGGAAGAGCAAGAAGAAAGAGAGTGAAGGGTTTAGCTACTACAATTTTTATAAGTCCGGTTTAACTGTAGGTGACCGTTATAAAAAGGAGGACGGGAATACAACTACTATATTAAATTTAATGCTCTCTATCGACGACTCGGATGACAATCCGGAACAAGGGTTTAAAGATGTCGAGGAGTTGTTATCTCAAAATGTGGATGAAGATACGGTGAAATCAGTCATTAACTATGCCAAGCAAAAGAAAAAAGGTGAGGATGAGCTGGTGGAAAAAGTGTTTAAGGATAAAAAGTACAAGATTGTTGTGGCATCGCAGCCTTACACCAGTATAAACATAGAAATTTGGTATAAGTAAGTTGGTCTATCAACAAGCATGGCTTTAAATAGATGTGCAGGTAAATAGACAGGTAAGTTCAATGGGGGATTGAAGTGAGACGAAAACAAGTTATATTGACCTTGGTTTTTTTTCTGGGTGTGCTGATGGCAGTAACCGCATGCGGAACAAGGGCGGGACAGCCTGAAGCAACTCAGGTGCAGCCAGAGCCAACTGCGACGGTCAATACCGAGACCGGCCAATTTGACCCGAAATATGATTTGAAAAATCCGGACTTCTTTAGCAAATTTGTCGCGTATTTTGATCTGGACAAAGCCGCATTGATCCAAAAACTGCAGCAGGATTACATGGAAGCCCCTATAGAAGGAACTGATTCAGCGACAGGGATGCCGTGGGTCAAGTTGGAAAAAGCGGGGCTAACCTTTTACTTGACGGAGGAAGACGAAGTGCCGGTTAGTCATGTGGAGATAGCGGAAACCAACCCGATTCACTATGGCGGGGCGAGAGGACAAATGACATTTTCGGATGTTATGAAAAAAGCGGGCGAGACAATGGTCATGGAGGACCCCGATTTGGAGAAACGCTACAGTATCACCTATCCCATGAAAGAGGTTAGCGTTGTATTTTACACCAAGAACGTATATGAGCCTTCCTCCACAATGGAGGTGAGTTCTTGGGGATATTACGACCAGGAGCCCACTTTACGTAGCGCTACTGAAATTCAAACGAACCGTGGTTCGTTCCAACTCCCGAGGAACTGGGTAGGAAAGATATCGCTTCGCGAAATGGTGAATACATATACCCTTTCATATCTAGGCAAGAAGGAAGCTTATCCTTTGGTTGAAATCGTAGCTATGAATGTAAGAGAGTGGAATGAAATGGATCAAGCCGAATATAAGATCATTCTTGAAAATGAGGATGGGGTTGTAGCAGCAAGGAGACTGGAAACTAACCAGCCAAGCGATCAAGAGGAAGGCCAGGTTTACCACAGTATGGAGTCGCAAGTTGATGAAATGTTAGCGACTTTTCAACCGGCGGTTCAGATGGAAGAGGACTACAGGGACCCCAATATATTTACCATTAAAAAAAATGACACTACGGTCAAATTCTCTCTCCAATTTCCGGAATCGTGGAAAGGGAAATATGTTATCAAGCAATACGAGGATCAAATCGACATTTTTCATAATACAGCACTGGAAAATCCTGCTTGGATTATGAATATTTCCGGCGCTACGCCGGAAGAGTGGGCAGCCTCGCCGCCGGACGAATACCCCTGGAACAAACTGGGGGAGATCAACGGTGTTGTGATCGTTTATACCCAACTTGCTGATCAGGCTTATGAGTCTACGTATGTGGAAGAAGAGGAAGAAGTAACGAAAATGCTCATGGATATCGAAGACGTCCAGCTCATTGAGGCTGATGAGTCGGAGGATTGATGGCCGATGAGTTTCATCCGAACGAATAAGTAGGAATCGTTTAGCTGGCCAAACATTAAATCGTAAAGTAGCATAGCGCCAACCTCCCTGTTAAAGCATTACATTTTGGGGTGGTGAGGAGCTTTAAAATTTTTAGGAAAGGAACAAAGCCATGAGTATCAAGGTAGATCCGACCAAAATAGATGAGCTCTCCCTAAAGCTGAAAGGTTTGGGGGACGGCACCGAAGACGGGGAACGTAGGGTGCATCAGAGTTTATACCGATTTCTCCAGGACCTTCGAGGTCGGTATGATGAAGAGAGGGAAGTGCAGCGCGCCCTGGACGCTGTGGAGGACAGCTTACGCGAGGTGACAGACTCCGCGAGAATATTAACTTCATCGTTGCACCAGAAAGCCAAAGGACTGACGCAAGTCTCCCAGACCTATCTGGACAGTGAAGAATCGGTCAAAAAAACGATACAGCAGCACTTCGCTTTCCCTTCTTCTTATTATGGAAAAACCGGGGCGTTTACCGGAGACGGTGCCGCAAAATATCTGAAGGATCCGTTGTTTGACGATCCGGTTGTACAAAAACTCCATCAGCAAGCCCTTCATGGGACGGAGGAGGAAAAGCAAGAGGCCAAGCAAAAGCTGGACACGATTTTTAAGGCGAGATATGACATTGGCCGGGCCCAAATGGCTTATTCCGTCTACAAAGCGTTCAACAACAAGCTGTTGATGGAGGGGGCCCACAAAGAAGCGGAGAGACTACGAAAAGTCTTAAAGGGTTTGGGGATTGACGAGAAATATTATGGAAAAGAGGTCAAGTTAAGCCACCTGTTTTCCGGAGCGCCGATTCAGGCCTGTTCTTACGATCCTTCTTTTTCCATTACTAAAGACGGTAAATTTATACCGATGGAGATGCCGAAGGACAACCAATACATATATTTGCTGGGATTGATGATGAAAGGCGGGAAGGAAGGGGCGTGGGCCAAATCCCAATTGGGCGAAATTCACAAGCTTTTGACCGAAATTGGCCGTTCCCAAACCGCTTGGCATGAATACAAAGCTAAAAACATGCAAAAAGAAATGGACGGCGCCCACGCCTATGCCGAAAAACTCAGGACGGCTCTGAAAACCAAGTATTCTCTCTCCTCGGAGATGGTCGATGATGTGGACTATCGGGAGCTGTGGATGGGAGCAGGGCCGGCGGGAACTTATCTGAAAACAAAAGAGAAAGAGAATAAGACTCCCTCTCCAAATTCAAAACCATCTAAACCGCTTGATCTTGCCGATTTAAAAAGTACAAACACAAGGATTAAAGGGATAGAGGATAAAAATAAGAAGATTCAAGCTATATATGCACGTAATACATGGCTTTTACCCTACATTACACAAGATCAGACCAACAAAGCTGTGATGAATTCTTTAAAGAAATTTCAACAGCACTATGCCAAGTACAAACACAAGTATGAAGCTGTATCTAAAAAAACGGGGATTCCTCCCGAATTAATTGCCGCAATTCATTGGAGAGAAGGTTCCGGTAACTTTGATACGTACTTGCATAATGGAGATCCACTCGGTAAGAAAACTGTCCATGTTCCGAAAGGAATCTTTTTTACAGATTGGGAAGAAGCGGCGATTCATGCTATTAATATGAAAAAATCTGTTCGTGACAAAGTGGGGATAAATCATTCAACTAAGGATATCGCCAAGATGATGACCTACGCCGAGTGTTACAACGGCCTTGGTTATATTAATCATAAGGTGAACAGCGTTTATGTATTTAGCGGTACGAACATTCCACTGGAAGGAAAATACTATAAAGATAATGTCTTTACTTACGGTCCTGTCAAAGATGACAATCCAGGGGTTGCCGTAATGTTATTGTCATTAACTGAGGCTCCTAACCAAGTAAGCCCTAATAAAGAAAACACTCAACCTAAGCCGCAGCAGAGCGTTCCGTCCAAATCTGCCCAGGGAGTTGATGAAGTCCGGGAAAAGGTACTCGATTTAGCTAAAAAGTTTCAAGGTAAAGTTCCATATTACATGGACAGTAACCGTCCTAAGTATATGGATCCTGATTCACCGCCAAAAGCTATGGATTGTTCGGATTTTACCTCTGCTATTTATAGAACCATACTGCGTGACTTGGATGTAGGGTCAAATATCGATATCGGTGCCAATACCCGGACCCAGATTGGATCAGGTCTGGAAGTGTGGACAAAAGACAAAAAAGGGGCTGGAAACTTTAATATTTCCAAATTAAAAAAGGGTGATCTGATTTTATTTACTTCTCCTAATTCATCCACGGTAGGTCATGTTGGTTTCTATCTGGGCGATGGAAAGTTTATACATGAGAGCGGTTCAAATAAAAAAGGAGGAAACGTAAAAGTCTCTGAGCTTAAGGGGTACTGGTTGACAACGCAAAAACCCATTTCGGTACGCCGTATTATTGGTGATGACGGCAACGTCTACGGTCAAAAAGGTAAAAAGGTGGGAATGATCAAGTGAAGACAAAAGGAGTAATACTGACAATAATTATATTAAGTTTACTAGCATTTACAGCATGTGGGGCAAAAACAGGACCGTCCAAAGGGACGCAGGCGGATACAAAAAATTCAGCAACAGCAACGAATACCGAAACTGGCCGATTTGCCTCGGAGTATGATTTGAAAAACTCGGAGTTCTTTAACAAATTTATCGCGTATTTTGATCTGGACAAAAAAGCTTTAGTTCAGAAATTACAGCAGGATTATAAGGAAGCCCCAATAGAAGGAACTGATTCAGCGACAGGGATGTCGTGGGTCAAATTGGACAAAGCCGGTCTGGTCTTTTATTTGACAGGAGAAGACGAAATCCCGGTTAGCCATGTAGAAGTTGCGGAAACCAATTCGATCCACTTTGGCGAGACGAGAGGAGGGATGACGTTTTCGGACATTATGAAAAACGTTGGCGAAACCATGATCATAGAAGACCCCGAAGCAGAGGATCGCTTCAGTATTATCTATCCCTTAAAAGAGGCTAGTGTTATTTTTTCTACCAAGAACGTGTATGATGCTTCCTCCAAAATGAAGTTGAGTTCCTGGGGATATTACGATCAGGAGCCAACCTTGCGAAGCGCTAGTGAAATTCAAACATCCCGTGGTTCATTCCAGCTCCCGAGGAACTGGGTAGGAAAGATATCGCTTCGTGAAACAGTGGATACGTATACCATTTCATATCTAGGTAAAAAGGAAGCTTATCCCCTGGTAGAAATCGTATCTATGAATGTAAGCGAATGGGAAGATGCGGATCAAGCCAAGTATAAGATCATATCTAAAAATGAGGATGGGGTTGTAGCAGCTAAGACACTGGCGACTAACAAGCCGAGCGATCAAGAGGAAGCCAAGTTTTTTTTGACTATGGAAACGGAGGTTGAAAAGATGTTGGATACTTTCAAGTCGAATGATGAGCTGGGGAACACGAATACTTCCGGATCTTCCTCCGTTTGTACTGATTCTCTCCCCAAAGTCGCAGAACTGAAGGACATTTTCAAAGCATTTGAACAATACTATCAAAATCATTCGGAAGATCCCTCTGAGGCGGGAATGGATGAGGCTTATTCGGAATTTGGAAAATGTTTTACGGAAAAAGTTAACGATATGGTATCCGACAACTCTATCAAAGGGAAAGAAGTGTCTGACTTGCGAGCGAGTATTTCAGACCTCAACAGTAGTTGGTATGACTGGCACTATTATTCCGAAGGTGGAGGGACGATGTGGTCGCATATGTCTATTCGACAAGGCAGCATGATCGATGCTGTGCTCTATGGATATTTGCAACAGCTGGATTCCAATATGGGCTCGAAATCAATCGAAGCGAAGTTTAACGAGCTGATACAGCAACTGATGGATTCGAGGGATTACTACAAACAAGGTAACTTTGAAGCGATGAATGAAGAGGACCAGGCTTCTTTAGATGAGGCTACCAAGAAATTGGTAAGTTCTTACGATGATTTGTTATCGTTCATTAAGAAGATGCCGCTCACTGAGGCTTCAATCCTTGTATTGGAGTTTTTAAGTAGCTACAACCCGGGAGAATAACGGGAAATGGGCGAAACGCATGCCCTATCAAATCCAGCTAAGTGGTGAGCATATGAAAAATAAAGCTTTTAAAATGATATTAGTAGCAATCATTATTACAGTTCTAGGTGGTTGTAAAAATGAAGCTAGTAGTGCAGGGAATATCAAAAATTCTGTAGCAATGGAGAACACCTCAAGCCCTTCAGGTAAAACAGAAGGAAGCATATTGGTCGTGGAAAGGGAAATATGTTATCAAGCAATACGAGGATCAAATCGATATTTTTCATAATCTAAGTATGTGGAAGAAGAGGAAGAAGTAACGAAGATGCTTATGGATATCGAAGACGTCCAGCACATAGAGGCTAATAAGTCGGAGGATTGATGGCCGATGAGCTTCATCCCTACAAATAAGGGGAATGGAAACAGGGAGATGAATGAGAAACCATGAGAAGCGCGCTTCTAGTTTTAATATGTGTCGGGGTGGCTCTGCTGACGGGCTGTTCCAACAGCCCGTCAGGCAATCAACCGTTAGATAGCAGCAACCCTTCCAATGTAAGACAAAACAATCCGAAAAATTCGCCCGTACAGGTGCCAAATCAGGACAAAGCCGGGGATCTGGCCGAAAAAGCTTCCGCATGTTTCCGGGCCCTGGACGCGGAAGTTGGCGAGGAGCCGGTTCCTTATTTTCCTTACATTTCTTTAGCGGCTGACAAAGTACAGATGCAGGAAAACACGGTCGTTGCCCCTTATGAATATACACTTTACAGGTATTGGACCAACGAACGGCTCGACTCCGATTTCAGCCGGTTTGCCGCGTTTAGGACGAACCCGGTCTGGACCTCGGATACCGTCAATTTGGCGGCCATTATCCCGGTGTTTTCGGAAGAGAGCAAGAGACTTTTCTATGCGGACTCGGGGCAAATAAGCGAACCGGTTAAGCTGACCATTTCGGATGAGGATAGCTACTACTCCAGCCGTGGGGAATTTCTCGAGAAATTGGCCCCGGAACCCGAAGGCGGAGGGGGAGGTCCGGCTGCGTCGGAGACGTTTAGCCGTGCGTGTGAGCCTATGCGAACCGCCAACAAGGATGAACTGTACCCCGCTTCCGTTCAATCGGGCGGCGAGGCGGATATGGAGTGGGCGGAAGATATTTACCCGTTTCGGAATCTGATCAGTTTGTTTAGCGGGAATCCGGATGAATACGCCAAGCTCTATGATACGTATGTCCTTGCCTACAATACGAATCATTCCGAGCAAATGAATCTTGCAGTTCATCTCTACAGTAAGGACTTCACGGTGAAACGGGTATGGATGAAAGCGGACGGGAAGGAAGTCGAGTTGAAAAAATCGGAGTACATCAATATCGATGAAATGAATACGGATAATTGGACATTGTACGATGCCGTGGTTCCTATCGACTGGTTCGGTCAAAAAGAAGAGACGGCCCAGGTGTTCATTGAGCTGGATAGCGGGGAAGTTAAGGAACTGCATAATAGGTAAAAGAAGACTGGAGTGCTTAAATTGAAACAAGCTCGATTTTGGTTACAGATTGTAGCGGTAATGATTTTACTCTTGGCCGCCGTGGGCTGCAGCTCCAAAAGTGCCGTTCCAAACGCGGGCCCAAGCAACGGACAAAAAGGTGAAACGCAGGAAAACACCGCCGACCAGAAAGATCCCTCCGAACTTCTGGTAACCCCCGAGGACGAGATGGGCTGGGGGACGGACGATGAGGGAGATGACGTGATTCCCCCGCTCGATGGAGAAGCGGCGCTAAAATTACGGGATGAAGGGGTTACCCGTTTCTTCACGGTTTTCTATGATGGCGGTAAGAAGTGCAAGCCGCTGGAAGAGCGCCAGATTGGGGACGATCCGCTGGGGTACTATTTTTTCTGCGATGACATGAACACCAAGGACAAGATAAAGGAATATCTCGAGCCTTCATATGCCGATGCCCTGATTACGGAATGGGTCGATTCGGATACAGTGGTGGAGAAAGACGGGAAGCTCGCATATATGCCTTATGATGTCAGCGCTCTGACCGATTGGGAGAAAGCGAAGCTGTCCCGGGTGGTCGAGGACAAAGGCAGCACCAAAGTTTTCGAATACGATGTGCCGGAAGCCGAAGGGGAGTCGCGGTTGATTCAGGTGCCGTTTATCTATGAAAATCAAAAGTGGAAGCTTAACGCGCATCCGGTCGATTTTTTGTAATTTCATTTTCTCAAAGTCAGTCCAAGCAGCCGCCAATCGTGTGAAATGGGGATGCAAGGGGCTGGCTTTTTGTTTGGCTGTGCGCAATACCGCCTGCCTTACCCATCCATTCACGCATTCCACCTCATGAGCGTACAATAGCCCAAGGGAATAAATGCAGTGAAATTTGCCGGAGCGAAGAAAGCTCGGTGTCCGGCGATAAACGAGGTGACAGACATGATTCTTCTTCCCCCCGGGGAAATGGAACAGGTGGACGGATTGGAGCTTAGCGGTACGGAGCGTGAAATTCTCCGCCTTAAACAGGCCAGCCCGGTGACGTATCCGTATCGTTCCGTCCAGGTGCTGGAATTTGAACTCAGGACGCGGAGCCGGATCGTGGAGGCGGCCGTAGGTCTCTACCGTAGCGGCGCGCGATTCTCCACGTTCGCGAATTCCCGGTGCAACGAGAGGTATTGGACCCGGTTGGATAACGGCGGTTTCCGCCTGCGTAACGATGTAACCCCTGCGGAGGGGATCCGCGACATTTATCGCAACGGGTGGGCGTATGCGTTCGAATGCGCTACCGCTATGGTCATTGCTCTGTACAAGGGGGTGCTGGAGGCCATCGGGGAACCGGCGTTTAATGCTTATTTTGGCGGATTGCTGTTGTACGATTGGAAATATGACAGCGACCTGCGCATTATTTCCGTTCCCGGCGGAGAGGCGTTTCCGGGCGATGTCGTCTATTTCAAAAACCCCGATTTCGATCCGAACACGCCCGAGTGGCGCGGGGAGAACGGGATTTTGCTGCCGGACGGAAATTATTTCGCCCACGGCATGGGACTCCGCTCCGGGGCGGAGATCATCGCCGAGCTCAATACCAAAAGAAGACCGGGAAGCACGGTTTCCGCCTATCGATTGGACCAGGTGGAGACGCTGGACTATGCCTATACTTTAGGGCTGAGCAACGTGTCGGCCCGCATCGGCAGCAGGCTGTACTCCCTTTAGATCCAGGGCAAACCGCGATGCCAGAAATCATGTAAACGGTCGATCCCCGAACGGATTTCCTCGGGCTCCAGATGGCCATAGCCGAGCAGGAGTTTGTCCATATGTTGGTCGCGGCGGGCAATCGAATATTGGTTGACCGAAGAGAGGCGAATCCCTTCCTTCCGAGCCTTCCTGGAAAAATCCTTGCCGTATCTCCCCTCGGCGAACTGCAGCGCCAGATGCAGGCCGGCGTTGTCGCCCCACACCCGGAGGACGGCCCGGCCAAAACGGCGCTTCACCGCCTCCAACAGGGCCTCGCGCCGCCGTCCGTAGATTTTGCGCAGACGGCTGACGTGGCGGTCCATTTTTCGCGTGCGCAAAAATTCGGCCAAAGCGGCCTGCTCCACGATCGGGCATTGGACATCCGCGTACATGCGCAAGAACCTCCACCGCTGGTGCAGGGGCTCGGGCAGGATGGCGAAACCGAGGCGGAGCGACGGGAACACCGTCTTGCTGAAGGTTCCGACATAGATGACCCGCTCGGCATCCAATGCGTACAGCGGCGTGATCGGGGCTCCCCCATACCGGAACTCGCAATCATAATCGTCCTCGATGACGTAAAAAGAGTTCTCCCGGGCCAGCCGGAGCAGCGCAATCCGCCGGTTGGCCGGCAGGATGCCGCCCAGCGGGAATTGGTGGGAGGGCGTAACGTATACCGCGGAAATGCCGCCGCCATCGCCGTTTCCGCTTTCGTGCCGGAAGAGCGCCTCAGCGCCCTCCACGACCAGGCCGTGCTCATCCACCGGAGCCGGGCGGTACTTGAATCCCCGGTTGCGGAGCAGATTCAAAATCCCGGGATGGCAGGGGTCCTCAATCACGAATTCTTTGCCCTCGCGGTGAAGCAAATCCGCCAGAAGATTCAGGGCCTGGGTAGCCCCCGCCGTCACAAAAATATGCCCGGCCGGCACCCGGATGCCCCGGCTCCGAAACAGCCAGGCCGCGATCTCTTTCCGCAGCGGCTCATAGCCGTCCGGACTGCCGTAGCCGAGCCCCTCCAACGCAAGCTGCGAAAACGCCTCCGATTGCAGCCGGGTCCATACATACTTGGGAAATCGCCGAAGATCGGGCTGTCCCGTCTTGAAATCCGCCGCGTAGCCGCCAACGGCCGTCTCCGCCCCGACGCCTGCCTGCGTATAGGTCCCGTCCTCATCCCGGGCGGGGCCGCCGGCAGCACGCTCCAGACGCAGGCCGTCCACTACGCGGGTCGGCGCCCCTTGGCGGCTGCAGACATAGCCCTCCGCCAGCAGCATGTCGTAGGCCTCGCTAACCGTGTGCCGGGACACGCCGAGCGTTCGGGCTAGCTCGCGGGTCGACGGCAGCGCTTCATAGGGCGGGATAACGCCGTCAAGAATGGAACGGCTGATCTGCTGATAAATTTGCCGCGACAGCGGTATCCCGCTGCCGGATTCGCGCTGAAGCTCAATGCCCCACATGGTAACCCTCCTCTTTTTTTACGGCCAACTGGTCTGGTCAAATTCATACTGAAATGGACCTTGGAACGGTCCAGTAATTGGCTATGATTATATCATGCCGTTTTCGCAAGTGACAAAACAGGAGGGTTCGCATGAAACAAAAACAAGGAGAAATCTACCTGCTTCTCGCCTTTACTCTTGCCGGAACATCCGTGGTCTCGGCCCGTTTCGCCGCGGGGTTGGGGGCTTTTACCATCACGTCGGTCAGTTTGCTGTTGGGGCTGGGCGTGCTGGTTCCGGTGTATGGAAAACGTTTGGGACAGGCCATCCGGCAGATGGGGTGGAGCGAGTGGGGCATGGTTGCGCTGCAGGCCTGCTTCGGGATCTTTCTGTTCCGCGCGCTGCTGTTGACCGGCCTCGACTATACGAGCGCCGGGGAGGCCGGGCTGTTAACCGGAACGGCGCCGGCGATCACCGCCTTGTTGGCCTGGGTGCTGCTTAGAGAATCCCTGAATGCCAAAGTCGCGGTCGGGATCGGCAGTACGGTCGGGGGGATTTTGCTGATTCAGGGAGAACCGGGGGTAGGGAATCCGCTGGCCGCCAGCCATCTGGCCGGAAACCTGCTCGTACTCGGGGCGGCGGCAAGCGAGTCCTTATTCAATATATTTTCTCGCGCCGCCAGCCGCGAGGGGAAGAAGCCGAAAGCAGCCGTGGACCCCGTCGCCCAGACGACGCTCGTTACGGCAGCAGCCTTTATGGTTTCCCTGGTCCCGGCTCTGGGAGAACGGCCGTTTGCCGCCTTGTCGACCCTCGATTTAACCGGCTGGCTCGCGCTGTTGTGGTACGGATGGGTCGTGACGGCGCTGGCTTTTATTTGCTGGTATGCGGGGATCCGGCGCTCTTCCGCCTTTACCGCCGCCGCTTATTCCGGCATGATGCCCTTGACCTCGATGGTATTGGCGCTCGTTTTGCTGGGGGAACGTATCGATCTGTGGCAGGCTGCCGGCGGGGGAATGGTCGTTTGCGGAATGGTGCTGATCGGGCTGCCCAAGCGGTCCCGCAATAAGACCATGCAGGTCCAGTAAGTTGGAACCGGGGCGAGTAGGGAAGGCCTGCGGAGCGTAGAACTTTTTTCCATGATATGCGTCTAAAATGGTATAGACAGGAAAAAAGGGGGATACCCGAAGTGGCAAAACCAAAGCAACCCCCGGCGGGAAAGCGGCCGGGCTTTTCTTTAATCCATGGAATCAAGGGAAGTTTGGCCCTGATTTGTCTGGTCGGCGGGACAGTTCCCGCATTAACGGCTTCAGCTTCGGCCCCGGTTGCGGCAGCCGCGCTGAACGAAGCGGTGAGCGGCCTTCCGGATTTCTTGGCGGGACAGCCGACGAAGAACGGGGAAGGCTTGGCCGTATCCAAGCCGCCAACAAGTGGAGAATCCGCCTCTTCCGAATGGCTGTGGCTTAAAACTCTTCCCAAACCTGGGGATATGATGGAAATACGTTTTCAGAGTCCGCTTTTTTCCAGGGCGGTCCATAGCGGTACCGATCTTCGGCAAATGAACGCCACTTATATAGGCGAGCCGGGAGAAAAGTTTATGATTTCGTCCGTTTCCGGCGAAATGCTGTCGTTCCATACTTATGAACGGGGAACCCTTTGGATCCCGCAATGGTATATTTCCGAAGCCGCCGGGAGCACCGAATCGATCGAACCGATGTATGTAACGCTGCGCAAAGAAGGCGAGCTTTCGCTGACACCGCGCAGCAAGGCCCGATGGAAAACCGGAAGCGGAACCGGAGACGACACTTTCGTGGCTGTCGCGCGGTGGAAGGAATGGTACGGTGTTATCGTTCCCCCTGCGGTTTGGTATGCGGATGAAGCGTATGAGGCCTATCGTCCGGCTATGCTTTGGGTTCGCGATAAGGACGTGGCCCAGACGACAGCCGTTCCGCTGCCTCTCTTGAAGGAGGAAGGCCCGGGTACGGTCCCGGACCTTGACACGCTGCAAAGCTTGATCTTGCAGGTGCTGAAACCGGGAGACGATGCCGCCAAGGTGAAAAAATGGCTGGGAGATCCGAAGCTGACGGAAGTTTCCGGAAATCTGCAAAAAGAAGGCGGAAAGCCGATCACTTTGGGCTCCAGTTGGCGGTATGAACGGGAAGACGCCCATTTACTGGTCACGTTTACTCCGGCCGGCAAACTGGCGGCCGCCCGCTGGGTATTTCCCGGCTCGGATCGGTATACAAGCCGCCCGTTCGCGGGGGATGATTATCTTTTTACCCAGGATTATACCGTAACTTCGCTCCCTCAAACGCGGGAAGTGCAGCCGGAGTGGAGAAATTCAGGCACGTTGGCCTATACCTATCTCCTTGGAGCGGGAAAAGAAGTCCTGCTGCTCAACGGGGACGACGGCGGATTCAGCGGTGATCACTATGACGCTTCCCTGTATGCCGTTGATAAGGAAAACGGGAAGACGCGCTGGCAGATTAACGCCGGATATGGCCGGTTACAAGCGTACCTGGATCCTTCCGGGGAGGAGGCCACTGTATTCACCTCTTACACTCCCGAGGAGAAGCAGTACGACAACCGGATTCGCCGGGTAAGGTTGTCCGACGGCGAAGTGCTGTGGGAACAGCGGTTCGGGGAGGATAACCAGATGGACATGTGGGTGGCACGGGATGCCGTCATCCTGGTTACAACCCGGAACGATTCCAGAGACGTTCAGCGGAAGACGAGCACAAAGCTGAGCGTGCTGGACGCTCGAAACGGACGAACCCGGTGGGAGACCGCGCTTGGCGAAGAGGCGAGAGTGCTGAACCGCGGCGCAGCGGACCCTTACGTGCTGATCGGGGAGGGAACGCAACTGCGGGCGCTGGATCCGGATAGCGGCGCAACGGCCTGGTCGATCGAGTCGGAAGGAGGACAGGCGCACGATTACTCCGCGGATCCTTATTTCGCGGGAGGCCCCAGAATCGATCCGTTCACCGGACCGGACCCGGACAGACGCTGGATTTTGATCGGCGACAGCTGGAAGAGGCTGGACCTTACGACAGGCAAAGTGCTGGCCGAATATCCGGTGGTGCCCGGAGAACGTTTCGAAGAGCTGGCGGGCGGCCGCTATTTGCTGGTCCAACACCCGTTGGACAGCGCCGATTATTGGGGAGCGACCTCGTTCGAAACGAAGTGGTACGATGCCGACGCGGGGAAGGAGCTATGGCGAATCTCCGGCAAAGGCAGCAAGGGCGAACTGGAGGGAGATATCCTCTACCTGACGATCAATGGATTACCGGCGGCTGTGGAGGCAAAAACCGGTAAAATGCTGTGGATTATGCCGAACAGCGCTTCTGAGGCGGCGGATTTGTCCGCTTTGGCGGCGGGCAGCTTCATGGTGTTGGAGCAGACGCTTCTGTACCCGTTCGGCCCGGATCTGCTGATACTCGACAAGAAGACCGGGAAACTGTTGGGCCGCGTGGCCGACGTAAAAACCGGTTACGCGGAGTTGCGCGATCACGAAACCCGGAACGGAACGCTGAACCGGTCGGGCGACGACATTTACGTCGGCACGGCCAACGGTGGCTTCCTCCGTTTCGATGCCAAGGCGCTGGAGAAGGTCGGGGAGCGATAGCCGTCCCGTGGCGATTGCGCACAATGTGGCCGACTAGGATGATGACTAGGCAAACTTGGCCTTGGCCGTCGAGGGTGCTAATGAAACCGGGCCAACGTGGCCGTTTTGGGGCCGACTGGGCAACTTCGACCGTAGCTGTTGAAGGTGCTGATGATATCGGGCACCATGGCCGTTTTGGGCCGACCTTGGCACTAGACGTCGGAGTTGCTGATGCGACCGGTCCACCGTGGCCGTTTAAGGCCAATTGGCCAGCAGCGGCTGTAGCTGCCGAAGATGCTGGCGCTCATAGGGGGCAACTTGGTCTCTTGGCCGGTGTTGCCGCGAGTGTGGCCGCCCCGTCCACTCAGCAGAGAATTCTAACGGAAACTATAGCCGCTATTTCGTCCAAAACGGCGGATTAGAAATTCTAACGGAAGCCATAGCTGCTATTTCGGCAAAAAGAGGTCATTACGGCGGGAATGAGGCTAAATAGGCGCTACTATTTCCGTTAGAAATCCAAAAGTGTGATTTTGCGCGAAATAGCGGCTATTATTTCCGTTAGAAACGGCGATGGCCGATTGTGGCGACGGTGGAGATTATAAACCGAAAAGTCGAAAAGTCGGTTTCGGCTTCGGCTCCTCTGTCGGAGTGCTTATGCGAGGGGGCCATCGGCCGTTTCCGTCGAAGGTGCTGGCACAGTAAGGGGCGACTTGGTCTCTTGGTCGGTGTCGCCGCAGCTTTGGCCGCCCGACCACTCAGCAGAGAATTCTAACGGAAACTATAGCCGCTATTTCGTCCAAAACGGCGGATTAGAAATTCTAACGGAAGCCATAGCTGCTATTTTGGCAAAAAGAGGTCATTACGGAGGGAATGAGGCCAAATAGGCGCTATTATTTCCGTTAGAAATCTAAAAGTGTGATTTTGCGCGAAATAGCAGCTATTAGTTCCGTTAGAAACGGTGATGGCCGATTGTGGCCACGGTGGCCGTTAAAAACCGAAAAGCCAAAAAAATGGGTTCGGCTCCTCTGCCGGAGTTGCTGATGCGACCGGGCCGACGTGGCCGTTTAAGGCCAATTGGCCAGCAGCGGCTGTAGCTGCCGAAGATGCTGGCGCTCATAGGGGGCAACTTGGTCTCTTGGCCGGTGTTGCCGCGAGTGTGGCCGCCCCGTCCTCTCATCAGAGGATTCTAACGGAAACTATAGCCGCTATTTCGTCCAAAACGGCGGATTAGAAATTCTAACGGAAGCCATAGCTGCTATTTCGGCAAAAAGAGGTCATTACGGAGGGAATGAGGCCAAATAGGCGCTATTATTTCCGTTAGAAATCTAAAAGTGTGATTTTGCGCGAAATAGCGGCTATTATTTCCGTTAGAAACGGCGATGGCCGAATCGTGGTGTTTCTGGTTCTCTTCACATCGCATCGCACTATCGCATTGCACTATCGCATCGTACTATCGCATTGCACTATCGCATTGCACTATCGCATTGCACTATCGCATTGCACTATCGCATCGTACTATCGCATTGCACTATCGCATTGCACTATCGCATTGCACTATCGCATTGCACTATCGCATTGCACTATCGCATTGCACTATCGCATCGCACTATCGCATTGCACTATCGCATTGCACTATCGCATTGCACTATCGCATTGCACTATCGCATCACCCTACCGCATTGGCCCGCCGAATCACACCTGTTACCTGTTATATAGCTTTATTAGGTATTAATTTGTAAGCGCTTCAAAAATCTATTGCCATCCGCCTTGCCTGTTTGCTATAATGCCCTTGAAAAGCTTTTCAAAAAAGGAAGAAGACCTGATTATGAAACCAACGATAAGGGATGTAGCAAAACGGGCGGGCGTATCCATCAGCACCGTCTCCCGTGTGATGAACGCGCCGGATACGGTCACCGAGGACAAACGCCTGCGGGTGCTGGAGGCGATCGAGGAGCTGAAGTATCAGCCGAATTCTTTTGCCAGAGGTTTGATTTACCGGAAGTCCTACACGCTGGGGCTGCTGATCCCGGACATCGAGAATTTGTACTACGCCGGGATTATCCGCGGCATGCAGGACGCCTGCATCAAGCTGGGCTACAGTCTGATGATCTGCAATACGGACCGGGACGAAGGGCGCCTGCTGGCTTACATCGACGCGTTTCATGAGAAGCAGGTGGACGGGGTGATTTTTGCCAGCGACAAGCTGATTCCGGAATATTACGAGAAATTGGCGGGATACCGAATTCCGTTTGTCCTGGTGTCCTCCCACTCCTACGAGTACGAGGTGCCCAGCGTCGAGGTGGATGACGAAGCGGGAGCTTACGACGCCGTTAAATTCCTGATTGAGCTCGGACATCGGAAAATCGCGATGATCGGCTTCAACGATCCGAATTCGGTCGCCGGGCCGCCGCGGTGCCGCGGATTTGCCAGGGCTTTGGCTGAAGCGGGGCTGGAGCATAACAGCGGCAACATCGTATTCGCGAGCCATCGCTTCGAGCATGCGTATGACGCGGCCCGGGAGCTGTTCGCCAAATACCCCGACACGACGGCCGTGTTCTGCGTGGCTGACGAATTTGCGATGGGCGTCATTTCCTACCTGAAGGACCGCAGCATTCTGGTGCCCGGCCAGGTGTCCGTGGTCGGCTTCGACAATGTCCGGATGGCCGGCATGTTCATCCCGAAGCTGACGACGATAGCCCAGCCCATGTACGAGATGGGATACCGTTCGGTGGAGAAGCTTCACGAATTGCTGGCGACCGGCCGGGTACAAGTCACCCGGGAGAGATTGCAGCATAGATTGATTGTAAGAGAATCCACCCGGGAAAAATAAGCTTTTTGGCCGTGTTCTCCACGGAATATCGGCGATTCTGAAAAGCTTTTCAAAAAAACCATTACTCTCCTTACGTCTTTTCGCAAACTTTGAAGTCTTTCGCAAGCTTTGCAATCTTTCGCAAATTCAGGCTAGCTTTCACAACTCTAGGCTAAGCTTCAAAGTACAGCACGACACGCAGCCGGGAAGAGAAGTAAGCGAGGGTAAATCAACATTATGAAAGCGTATACAAAACACAAACGGGATTTGAAACTAGATCAGAGCTCCGCTTTCGGAACCGTTTTTTACTTCTTTAAGGAGGTGATTCGCCTTTAGCCTGCCGACACCGCAAGACCCTCAGATCTGACCGTTAAACTCGAAATAATCAAAAGGGGATGTTGAAGGATGAAGAAAACGAAAACGATGGGACGCAAGTTCGCATTACTGCTCGTACTCTGTCTTTCATTCACGATGATGTTAAGCGCCTGCGGCGGCGGTAACAAGGCCGCGAAGAACGACCCGGCTCCCACACCTGCGGAGAATGGGGCGACCGGAAACAATCAAGGCGCGGCGAACGGCGGCGGGGAAGGTACGGGATCACCGCTTGATCTGGCGCTGAAGGGCGAATATAAAGGCACCAAAGTGACCATGTTCGGACCGTTCGTGGATGCCGACCAGGTCAAATTCGAAAACAGCATCAAAGAATTCGAGGAGAAAACCGGCATCGATATCCAATACGAGGGGTCCAAGGAATTCGAGGCGACGATCAACGTCCGCGTGGATGGCGGAAACGCTCCGGATATCGCCGACTTCCCGCAGCCGGGGCTGCTGGCCTCCATCGCAAAGACCGGCAAGGTGATCGATCTGACCAACGTTCTCGACCAGGAAAAGCTAAAGGCGAACTATAACCAAAGCTGGCTCGACATGGCGACCATGGACGGGAAGGACGGAAAAATCATGGCCGGCATCTGGAACCGCAGCAACGTCAAAAGTCTGGTCTGGTATCCGAAAAAGCAGTTTGAGGAAGCCGGATACGAAGTTCCGCAAACTTGGGATGAAATGATGACCCTCACCGAGCAAATCGCCAAGGACGGCGATCCGGCTTGGTCGATCGGCATCGAGAGCGGCGCGGCCACGGGATGGTCGGCCACCGACTGGGTAGAGGACATTATGCTGCGGACGACGTCCCCCGAAAACTACGACAAATGGGTCAAAGGGGAGCTGCCATTTACTTCGCCTGAAGTGAAACGCGCGGTGGAAATCATGTCCGGTATTTGGCTGAATCCGGATTATGTGTACGGCGGCACCAAATCGATCGTGACGACAGCCTTTGGCGATGCGGCGGCACCCCTCTTCGACAGCCCGCCAAAAGCTTGGCTCCACCGTCAAGGGAACTTTATCACCAGCTTCTTCCCGGAAACGGCCAAAGTGGATGAAGATTACGACTGGTTCTACCTGCCGCCGATCGATGAGCAATACGGCAAACCGGTTCTCGTGGCCGGCGACATTTACGCCATGTTCAACGACCGTCCGGAAGTTCGCGCGGTAATGGAGTTCTTCACGACGGGCGAGTCGATCAAATCCTGGGTACAATCCGGCGGCGTGATCGCGCCGATGAACGACGCTCCGCTTGACTGGTACATGTCCGAATCGGACCGCCGCATGGCTAAGCTCGTACAAGAAGCAACGACGCTGCGGTTTGACGGGTCCGACCTGATGCCGGGCAAAGTGGGCGCGGGGACCTTCTGGAAAGGGATGACCGACTATGTGAGCGGAACGGCATCACTGGACGAAGCCCTGAAACAAATGCAATCCGGCTGGAACAACTAAGGGGTCGCCATGAGTACTCAAGCCAAGCAGAGAACAAGTCCAAAGGCCGTCGTCGTTTCGGCGGCGGTCCTTTTGGCCAACCTCGTCGTGCACGGCGCAATCTTCCTGTTCTTCCGCGATGCATCGCTGAATCCGCTCGTCACCGCGGTGCTTGCCGTAATCTGGGGCGTGTTGGGCGTCTACCTGATCTACATGAGCCTGAACTGGGCGGCGGAGCGGTATCCCGAAAAAGTGCGCAGAAAAATACTGCCCTATATTTTCATCGGCCCGGCCGCGATTCTGCTCGGATGGCTGGTGGTGCTGCCCGCGCTGCGCACGCTCTACCTGAGCTTTTTCAACGCCTCGTCGGATAAGTTCGTCGGCCTGGCCAATTACGCCGCCATCTTCAGCGACCGGCTGATGGGAATCGCGCTGCGCAACAATCTGCTGTGGGTGTTTATCGGCACGCTGGCCTGCGTAAGCTTGGGGCTTTTGATCGCGATCCTGGCCGACCGCAGCAGCTTCGAAAAGCTGGCGAAATCCATCATCTTCATGCCGATGGCGATTTCGTTCGTGGCTGCGGGGGTTATCTGGAAGTTCGTATATTATTACCAGCCCGGCGATGAACAGATCGGACTGCTGAATGCCATCGTCTCCTTTTTCGGCGGAGAACCGCAGGCCTGGACGAGTATGGTACAGCCGTGGAACAACCTGTTCCTGATCCTCATCCTGATCTGGATGCAGACCGGCTTCGCGATGGTGATTTTCTCGGCCGCCATCAAAGGCGTTCCGGACGATATTCTGGAGGCGGCCCGCGTGGACGGAGCGGGGGAGATCAAAATCTTTTTCCGCATCATCATTCCGTATATCGGAACGACGCTACTGACCGTAACCACAACGATCATCGTATTTACGCTGAAAATTTTCGACGTGGTCATGGTCATGACGGGAGGACAGTACGATACGGAAGTGGTCGCCACGCAGTTTTACCGGCAATTCTTCATGTACCGGAACTTCGGCTACGGCTCGACCTTGGCCATCGTGCTCCTGATCGCCGTTCTTCCGGTCGTCATCGTGAATCTGCGGCAGTTCCGCAAACAGGGGGGATTCTGATGGCACGCAGCGCCAAACGAAAAGGAAGCAAGACGATCGTGAATATCGTCCTCGGGTTCATCTGTCTCCTCTGGCTGGTGCCGACGCTGGGGCTGTTCATCTCCTCCTTCCGGCCGGCCGCGGATATTCTGCAAACCGGCTGGTGGAACGTATTCCCGCACCAGGCGTGGAAGCAGTCCGGCGAAACCGTTCAATTATCCAAAGATCTGGACCTGCGCCAGCCGATTGAAGTCAACGGCAAGACGTTCACCGACGATCAGCTGAAGCAGGGCGTCATGGTCGACGGGGAGCGTCTGATGTGGGAGAACCGGCGGCAGCGGACGCTCAGCGTGATGGAGCGGGGCTGGGAATTCAAACCGGATTTGACGCTGGATAATTACAAAAACGTATTGTCCGGGAAGGAATACAAGCTCAAGAACCCCGACGGCAGCGAATCCGTGCAGAAAGGGACCGGACTTTCCCAAGCGTTCTGGAACACGCTGACGATCGCGGTTCCAGCCACGGTGATTCCGATCCTGATCGCTTCCTTTGCCGCCTACGCTTTTGCGTGGCTGCGCTTTCCGGGGCGGAAGACGCTGTTCGTCGTCATTATCGCCATGCTGGTCATCCCGCTGCAGGTCGCGCTGATTCCGGTGCTCAAGGATTTTACCTCGCTCGGCCTGAACGGCAGCTACTTAGGGATCTGGCTGGCGCACACGGCGTTCGGTTTGCCGCTGGTGACTTACTTTATGTACAACTTCATCAGCCAACTGCCGAGGGATTTGTTCGAGTCGGCGTTCATTGACGGAGCCAGCCACTTTACGATTTTCTCCCGGCTGATTCTGCCGCTGTCGGTGCCCGCGCTCGCTTCGATCGGGATCTTCCAATTCCTCTGGGTATGGAACGATTACCTGGTATCCCTCATCTTTATCGGCAACCAGCCGGGCGTACAGGTCATGTCGATGAAGATTGCCGACCTGGTCGGTTCCCGGGGCAACGACTGGCACCTGCTGACCTCCGCGGCGTTTATTTCGATGCTGATGCCGCTGGCGATCTTTTTCCTGCTGCAAAAATACTTCGTCCGGGGCCTCATGGGCGGTTCGATTAAGGGCTGAGACCGGCGGGTAATGGTGCATAGCGCAGACGCTACAGACACGAAGCTTTGAAGAGGATGGGAAAAAATGATGAAACCCGAAGCACACGCACATTCACACGCATATGCCTTGTATCCTTTTACGGAATGGAGTATCAAAGAGGTCGCTTATCTCGAGGAAAATCAACAGCGGAGCGAGAGTGTTTTCGCCCTCGGAAACGGCTATATCGGGATGAGGGGGAATTTTGAGGAGGGGTACCGCGGAACGGAGGGCTCCTCCGTCACCGGCAACTACCTCAACGGCTTTTACGATGCCGAGCCGGTTATTTATCCGGAGGTCGCCTACGGCTACCCTACGCACAATCATGCCATGCTTAACGTTCCCAATGCCCGGATTGTAGAGCTGTGCATCACCGGGCAGCCTTTTCATCTGCATACCGGCTCCGTGCACAAACACGGCCGGGAGCTCGATATGCGGGAAGGCCTCCTTCGCCGGGAAGCGGAGTGGGAATCCCCGGGCGGGCACCGGGTGGAGATCGTGGTCCGCAGCCTGGTTTCGCTGGAGCATAAACATCTGGCCGCCCTCTGCTACGAGGTCAAGGCGCTGAATTTCTCCGGCGAAATTCAGCTGTCCTCGCTCATCGACGCCCAGGTGACGGGGCCGGAAGGCTCGGACGATCCGAGGCTGGGGGCGCGGCGTACCGAGCCTAGCCTGCTGTTCGAGGAAGCCGGGCAGGAGGGAGCCGGCTGCTGGATGCGGCACCGGACGCGCAACACCCGGTTTGCCCTGCTCACGGGCTTGTACCACCGCCTGGAAGCTCCGCGCGAGCGCGACTGCCGGGTGGAAAGATACGCGAACGGGACCCGCGACGGGATCCGGTATACGCTTCATCTGAATCAGGGAGAGACCGTCCGGTTAACCAAATATATCGCGTACCACACGTCACGCGATTATCCGGAGGAAGAGCTGCCGAGACGCAGTGCGGAAACTTTGGAGCTGGCGGACCGGCTGGGCTTCGAAGCGCTGGCCGCGCAGCAGCGGGCTTTTCTGGACCGTTTTTGGAGCCGTGCGGACGTGGAAATTGAGGGGGATCCGGCCATGCAGCAGGGCGTGAGATTCAATGCTTTCGGTCTGCTGCAGGCCACCGGCCGGGACGGCATCACGAATATCGGGGCCAAGGGCTTATCGGGGGAAGGGTATGAAGGCCATTATTTCTGGGATACGGAAATGTATATGCTGCCTTTCTTCACCTTCACCTGGCCCGAGGTAGCCCGCGCCCTGCTCGATTTTCGCTACGCCACACTGGGGAAGGCCCGGGAGCGGGCGGCCCAGATGGCGCAGAAAGGCGCACTTTATCCGTGGCGGACGATCAACGGGGAGGAGAATTCCACGTTTTTCCCGGCCGGAACGGCACAAGCGCATATCAACGCCGACATCGCTTACGCCATCCGGCAGTATGTGCTGGCGACGGGGGACGAACGGTATTTGGCGGAAAAGGGAGCGGAGATTCTGTTCGAGACGTCCCGTTTCTGGGCCGACCTCGGGCATTTCAATCCCGCGCGGGGCGGCGCGTTCTGCATCGACGCGGTCACCGGGCCGGATGAATATACGGCGGTGGTCGACAACAACGCCTATACGAACCTGATGGTCCGGGAGCAGCTCTATTACGCCTGCGAGACGGCGGAGAAGCTGCGGCGGGATTATCCGGTGGATTATGAGCGGCTGCAGCGGGAGCTGGCGCTCACGGAGGAAGAAGTGGCCGAATGGAGAAGGGCCGCGGATCTGATGTATATTCCCGGCGATGCCGAGCTCGGCATCGTGGCGCAGGACGATACCTTTTTGAGCAAGGAACGATGGGATTTCGAACACACGCCGTCTTACAAATACCCGCTGCTGCTGCATTACCATCCGCTTGTCATCTATCGGCATCAGGTATTGAAACAGGCGGATGTCGTGATGGCGCTGTTTTTGCTCGGCGACCGGTTTTCACTGGCGGATAAAATACGCAATTACCGGTACTACGAACCGCTGACGACCCATGATTCCTCCTTGTCGCCCTGCATTCACAGCATCGTCGCCGCCGAGATCGGCAGGCTGGAAGAGGCGTACAAATATTTCAACCGCACGGTGCGGATGGATCTGGACGACGTGAACGGGAATGTAAAAGACGGCCTGCACACCGCCGCGATGGGCGGATCGTGGATGGCGGTGGTGAACGGCTTTGCCGGACTCCGCTTGTTCGGCGACGGCGTGCTGTCGTTTGCGCCCGCCCTGCCGTCCCCGTGGGACAGTCTGCGGTTCAAGATCATGCACCGCGGCTGTCTGCTGGATGTAAGAATCGGGCATGAAGCCGTCGAGTATACACTGCTGGAAGGCGACCGCCTCACCTTCCGACATCGCGGCGAACAGCTGGAGCTGTCCGCGGCGGGCTCGTCGATCCGACGCTCGCTCGTCCGGAAGCTGGAGGCTGTTATTTTCGATCTGGACGGCGTGATCACGGATACGGCGGAGCTGCACTATCTCGCCTGGAAAGAGCTGGCCGACGAACTGGGTATCCCTTTTGACCGTCAGGTGAACGAACGGTTGAAAGGGGTGAGCCGCGCGGAGTCGCTCGAGATTATTCTGGAGCGGAGCGGCCGCGCTTGGTCCGCGGCGGAGAAGGCCGCCCTGACGCTGCGCAAAAACGAGCGCTACCGCGAACTGATCGGCCGGCTCACGCCGGCGGACCTGCTGCCGGGCATCCGCGAGCTCATCGCCGCCCTGCGGGAGCGGGGCATCGCCGTCGGCCTGGCGTCGGCAAGCCTGAACGCCCCGCTGATTCTGGAGCGGCTGGGCGCCGGCTCCTGGTTCCATGCGGTGGCGGATCCCGCCGCCGTGCGCAAGGGCAAGCCGGACCCGGAGCTGTTCCTCCGGGCGGCGGACATGCTCGGCGTGCCGCCGCAGCACTGCGCCGGCGTCGAAGACGCGGCCGCGGGCGTGGCGGCGATCCGGGCCGCCGGCATGAAGGCGGTCGGCATCGGCAGCGCCGACCGGCTCGGCGAGGCCGACCTGCTGCTGCCGTCGACCGCCGAGCTCAGCCCCGAGCGGCTGCTGGGGCTGTTCGGCTAGGCGCCGCGCGGCGGCCCTTTGCGGCAGAGCCGCGCAGCTGGCCGCAAACGCTGAAAAGCCGCTTCACCCTCGATCCCTTACGGATCGACAGGTGAAGCGGCTTTTTTGGCTCAGGTTGGCGTATCCTCTCGCGTGTCCTATTTCTTGTTCCGCAAATACTGCGGCGGGTGCACATTGTCGATAAGCAGCAGCCCGTCGTACTGGTCGCGCGCGATCATACTTTCCGGGATTATGCCCCAGCTGTACGTTTGCCGCGGTTCGAACATCCAGGAGTTGCCTCTTTCGTTTTGGCGGTAGCGCAGATCGATAAATGTATAAGGCGCGCCCTCCGCCGACAGGATGGATTCCACCGATCCCGGCTCCAGAGGCAGAACATCGTGCTCGGCCCCCGTGTTGTCCGCGGTTTTGCCGCTTGCGGCGTAGAGGCCGAGGACATAGCTATACTTTTTAAAGTCGTCCGGAAGCATCTCGCCCATCAGTTTAATGGGATACGGTGTGCCGATGACCTTGCTTTGGGCTTTGCGAATATGGTCGTTATGGCCCCAGACGATGAATTTCTCCTGCGGATACACTTCGTTCGCCAGCCACAGCAGGTTGTTCAGCATCGCTTGATCGCGCCATTCCATCGATTTCAGGAACGCCGTATAATCTCCCGCCGCCAGTTCGACGTTGGACTGGATCGACAGCTCGACATATTCCTCCGCCACGCGAATCCGGTCGTTCAGGCTGCGTTCCATCAAAATCGGAAGCTTCGAATTCGTAGGATATAGCTCCTTCAGCTTCGCCTGCACCTTTTCCGTTTTCAGCGATTTCAGAACTTCCTTATAGACGGAGATCAGCCGGCTTTTTTCCTTTTGATAAGCCTTGATGTCGGCGGTTGCGGAATAATCGGAGAGCTTTTCCTCCGCCTCTTTCAGCTTTTGCGCCAGCGCCGCGTCTTGAAGCCAATCCCCTTCGATCAGCGGGTACTGCAGCTGCATGTCAAAACCGGTGAGCACGAGCGGCTTCTCCGTCCGGGTGGATGATTTGATATAGTCGAATAAAGGCAGAATTTCTTTGGACCACCATACGCCGAAAATCGAACTCTTCATCGTTTCCTCGGCGCCGGCCGATCCGGCTCTCCCGTAGCCGAATGCGGTATTGGAAAGGCCGCTTTCGAAGGCGAGCACGTTATAGCCCATTTCCTCATGGAGAAATTGGATCAAGCGGGTTTTGGCCGAGTTGAATTCCCCTACGCCGTGCGAACTTTCCCCCAGAAAAACGATACGCTTGTCTTGAAGCAGCGGCTTCAGCATCTGTAAATCATCGTAGTTGGCGGTTTGACCGGCCACGGCGGGCTGAATCGTTTCCAGACGGTAGGCATGGTCCTTGGTCCAGTTTTTCCAATCGGCAATCGCTTCAGTGGAGGTGCGCACTTCCGTGACTTTCCCTGCGATGGGGGCGGAAACGGAGGGTTCGGCGGCGGCCTTCCCGGCCGTCGGCCATCCCCCGGCCAGCACGGCGGTGACCAGCAGTGCGGTGAGGGTTCTTGCTGTTTTTTTCTGCAAATACGTCATCTCAATCTCTCCCTATGGTTAGTGAATATGTATAGAAAAATCGGACGGATCCGCTCCGCTACGATTCTTCCTCCCAAAACAAGTCGTCCAGTGTCCGGGACAAGGCCTTGCAAATCGCGATGCACAAGCTGAGGGACGGATTGTATTTTCCGAGCTCGATGAGCCCGATCGTCTGACGCGATACGCCCACCAGCTTGGCCAGTTCGTCCTGTGACAGATCTTTTTCGACGCGGGCCAGCTTTAATTTCAGATTTTTCATGCGCTATTCCCTACCTCTCTTATTCAGGATCGCGCAGATCGCTTTCCGCAAATTTCTTGCTCGCCTTGTTGGCCCAGTGATGGACGGTCACCTGAAAGGCGATAAAAAACGGCAGGTAAATGATGAGGGAGACCGCAAAGACCAGGAAGAAATACCAGACTTGGGTCTGTAGATCACTTTTTCCGTAAAGCAGCGCGCTGCGGATTCCGAAAAAGAGGGCGATCCCCAGGCCGATCGCGAGCCCGGACCATACAGTTTTCCGGCTGTAGGGGGTCTTGCTCTCCCGGTCATGGACTTCCACTTCCTCGGAGTAGATGCCGAGCATGACGCTGCGGACTCCGTAGTAAATACCGCCGGCCAATAACACTATGACTTCCGTTAGGGTGGAAGGGTCTTCCTGAAGAAAGATCTTCAGGATAATGGACGCGGAGCAGATGATCGTGATGAGGAGATAGGCTTCCCTGTAAATTTGATTTTTTAAGTTGACGATACGTTCGTCCGTCAGTTTGTTTCTGTTGAACCAGTTCATATAGTGAACTCCTTTCGCAAATTCGCATGTTGGGATGGTTTGTGAGTTGCGTGTTACGTGCTAACTTTTACGTACTAACTGTTGTGTGCTATATACTACGTGCTGTGTGCTACCTTTTACCTGCTTTGTGAAGGGAAATCGCGTTTTCTTGTTGGCTTAATAGTAATACTATACTAGACAAAATGCAATATATATATTGCAAAATATAAAATATTTTTGTCATAATGCCATTCTTGTTATTCGATTGATGGTGCGTGCAGGATTCAGGAAAGCGCATGCAGAAATGTATCAAAAGCACGGCAGCCAAGGGATGGCCCCATTTGGACATGGATCCGGGGACCCTAGCCAAGAGAGGAGATCATCAGAATGAATATAGATTTAACGGGGAAAATTGCGTTGATTACCGGTGCGACCGGTCAGCTTGGACGCGTGATGGCCCGAACGCTCTCCCGGTGCGGAGCCAAAGTGGCGATCCATTATATGAGCAATGAAGCGAAGGCGCAGGAGTTAATGGATGAAATTACGAAGGCGGGCGGGGAAGCGATGATCGTGCAGGCGGACATCACCCGTGAGGAGGGCGTTCGGGAAATGCGGGAGCTAATTCGGGCCAAACTCGGAAATCCGGACATCGTTGTGGCCAACGCGGTCGTCCAGTATGAGTGGAAGTCTGTGTTGGAGCAGCCGGTCGAGGATTATGTCAGCCAATTCGATTCCTGCGTCTTGCAGAGCGTATTTTTGGCCAAGGCGTTTATTCCGGCCATGATCGAAAAAGGGAGCGGGCGGATGATCGGAATCAACACGGAATGCGCCATGCAGAATTTCCCGCACCAATCGGCGTATACGGCGGGCAAACGAGGCATGGACGGAGTTTACCGCGTACTGGCCAAGGAGGTCGGCCCCCATCAAATCACGGTCAACCAGGTGGCGCCGGGATGGACGATCAGCGAAAAAGACCGCGGCGAAGCCGAACTGCACGATGCCGCTTATATTGCCCAGGTGCCGATGAAGCGCCGGGGCGAGGATCAGGACATCGCCAACGCGGTCGCGTTTCTGGCTTCGGACCTGGCTTCGTTTATTACCGGGGCCTATATTCCCGTCAATGGCGGGAATGTGATGCCGGCGATATAAACTTCCGGTGGAGGAAGGGGGTACTCCGATGCCCCCTCTAAACGGAAGGGATGTCAACCGCTTTTCGTTTTGAAAACCACTAGTGTCTCTTCAGACATCAAGTATGCCATCTCACGCCCATGGACATCCAAAACGTATTTAGCCACCTACGGTCAAGGCGATCAAGGTTTCTAGCGTACTTTCCAACCCTTCCAACTCCCAAAAGATGCAAATCTGCAGGTATTTAAGCCGATCTCAGAGGGAATGCGAAAAAAGATGCAAATCTGCAGGAATTTCTAGCGATTTTAGAGAAAAGAGCCGGTTTCGTCGGAAATTCCTGCAGAATTGCAGGAATTTTGAAATTTCTGTTCCCAACAAGAAAAAAACATGCATTTATGCAGGAATTTTATGTTATCCGCATTGTCTCATGAATGGGGCACTAGAATTGCATCAAGCAATTGGAGAACGGTCATAAGGGGCGCGATTATGTCGAATTTGGCTTCTTGGCGTGAAATAGCGCCCCGAAAGGCCGTTAAGTCGGCGGATAAGCTCAACATGGTCGTCGCCATGTTCTTCAGCCGTTAAAAAAGGAAAGATAACCCAAAAAAGAGAGCGAGAGCTCTCTTTTTTCATATTTCTTAATCTCCTCGCAAAGTTACGATTATTCCTTAGAATACAGGCATAATCATGGAGGAATATGTTTTTACTTTCCATAAGTTGTGTAATAACAAACTGTTTTTGGTGACACAGTATTAAAAATAGTCTATAATCAAGGGGATTTATGCATTGTAACAGTGTTTGAGAAATATTGATACAACTTTTGGTTGATTCGTAGGGGGCAGTAGACCGATGATATCGCTTCATGAAGTCAGCAAAAGTTACGGCTCGGGTGCCGGAGGTTTCAAGGCCGTCGACCGGGTGTCCCTGACCGTTCGGGGCGGAACGATTCACGGCATTATCGGGCCGAGCGGTGCGGGGAAATCGACCCTGCTTAGGATGATGAATCTGCTAGAGCCGCCGGATGAAGGCGGGGTTATCGCGCTCGGTCAGGACCTGACCGCGCTGCCCGAAGCCAAACTGCGCATCGCCCGCCGCTCGATCGGCATGGTATTTCAGCAGTTTCATTTGCTGCATAACCGCACCGTAAGCGGCAACGTGGCCGTACCGCTGGAACTGGCCGGTACGGGAAGAACGCAGCGGCGGGAGCGCGTGCTGGAGTGCCTCCGGTTTGTCGGACTGGAGGACAAAGCGGATCAATACCCGGCCCGGCTCAGCGGCGGGCAAAAGCAGCGGGTGGCGATCGCCCGGGCCCTGGCCCACCGGCCGGCCGTGCTGCTGTGCGATGAGCCGACTTCCTCTCTGGACCCGGACACCACCTCGGAAATTCTCGCGGTGCTCCGGCACATCAACACGACGCTCGGAGTGACGATCGTCATTGTGACCCATGAGATGGAGGTTGTGAAGGAACTCTGTCATGAGGTGTCCGTCATGGAACGTGGCAGGCTGGTCGACGGTTTTGCTCTGCCGCGCCGGACTCCGGCGGAAAGTTCCCGCCCCAAGTTGTCCTATCGGGAACAACTGCTTGGAGAGGGAGGGGAGGCCCATGTTTGACTTCGCCTTAATGGCCGAGAAGGTGATGCAGTTTCGGACCCAGATCGCCGAGGCCGTCGGAGAGACCTTTCTCATGGTGGGGATCTCCGTGGCCGCCGCCGTATTGCTCGGCCTCCCGCTCGGCACGATGCTGTTTCTGACGGCCAAGGGGCAGCTTTACGAGAATCGGACGTGGTCCGCGCTGCTGAACGGATTTGTGAATGTGGTCCGTTCCTTTCCGTTTTTGCTGCTCGTCGTATTCATGATTCCGCTGACCCGGCTGCTCGTGGGAACGGCGATCGGAACCTTGGCGGCTTCCGTCCCCCTGGGCGTGGTCTCCATTGCCATCTATGCGAGGCAGGTGGAGCAGTCTTTGGTGGAAGTTCCGCGCGGCGTGGTCGAGGCCGCTCTTTCGATGGGGGCTTCCAAGCTGGAGGTCGTCATGAAATTTCTATACGTGGAAGCCCGTTCCGGACTTGTGCTCGGCCTTACGACGTCGACGATCAGCTTTATTTCCTATTCCACGGTGATGGGAGTCGTGGGCGGCGGCGGAGTCGGCGATTTTGCCATCCGCTACGGATATCAGCGCTTCGAAACGGAGCTGATGGCCGCGGTCATCGTTCTGATGATTGTGCTGGTTCAGCTCATACAGTTTGCCGGAAGCCGGATTTCCCGATGGCTGGACAAAAGATAACGCTAGAAGCGGCGCGGCAGCAAGCCGGCTCCTTCCGCTCAAATCGGGGAACGTGCCTTCTAATGGCCCTTTGATCGCCGGAACCGGGATTAGCGGCCATTTGGGCCGTTATTTCGGCCCGATTCGGCTTTCCCGGAAGAATAGCGGTCAAAAAGGGCCTTATTTCCCCGCGGCGGGCCCAAATATGAAGGTTTAGCCGGCTTTTTTCAAAAATAAGATCCCAAAATGCCGCTATTTCGTCCCAACTAGCCAAATTCGACAAAATAGCGCCTCAAAAGACCCTTATTGCGGCGCAAAAGTCCTTTATTCACTTACTCACAAAAACAAAGCGCAAAAAGGAAGGATGTTGGAGATGAACAGAAAATGGATGCTTGGGCTCGTAGCCCTGATCATGATCATTACTGCGGGTTGCGGCAGCAACACCGGCGGTGCCGCGGAGAAAGGAACCGCGGAACAGGGGAGCACTTCCTCCACCGCGAAAGCGTCCGGCAAACAGGCCGTGACCCTGAAAGTGGCAACGCTGATTCCGCCGATGACGGAAATTTTGGAACTGATCAAGCCGCAGCTTCAGGAGGAAGGCGTCAATCTGGAACTGGTTGTGCTGTCCGACAACATCCAGCCGAACGACGCGCTGGCGAACAAGGAAGTGGACGCCAATTTTTTTCAGCACGTTCCTTACATGGAGCAATATAATGAGAGCACAGGCAGCAAACTCACCGCCGTTCAGCCGGTCTATCACGCCGTTTACGGGGCGTATTCCAAACGGTACAAGAGCATGGATGAACTGCCTGAGGGGGCGACCATCGCAATCGCCAACGACCCGTCGAATACGGGGCGTTCGCTGGTCATGCTGGAGAAAGCGGGAATCCTCAAGCTGAAGGAAGGCGTAGGAATTCAAGCCACGGTAGCTGACATTACGGAAAACCCGAAAAACTTCAAATTTGAAGAAGTTGATTTGCTTATGCTCGCCCGGATGCTGGACGACGCCGACCTGGTTCTTATGACACCGGCCTATGCAAGCCCGCTCGGTCTGACGCCCAAAAAGGACGCGCTGCTGACGGAAACGACGGATTCCGCGTTTGCCATCACACTGGTTGCCCGCGAGGACAACAAGGATTCCGAGGCGATCCAAAAACTGGCCAAAGCCATTTCGAGTCCGGAAGTAAAACAGTTTCTGGAAAAGAACTACAGTGAAATCGCTATTCCAGCCTTTGAGTAATCCACTATAAAAAAAATAGTAGATTACAAAATTGCTGAAATAGTGTTATAATGATCGCAAATGAGTTTTTCATTTCGGATTTCACGGCCGAACAACTTGCGTTGTGACGTTTGTTACAGAGTTTCATGAGCTGCTGAAGTACTATGAAATCAACCCATTAAATTAAAATTTAAATGAATATGGATCTTCGGGGTAAGGTGAAATTCCTGACCGGCGGTGATGATCATCGGATCGATGATTTAGCCCGCGACTCTCCGTTCCCTAAGGGACGGGGACTGACCTGGTGCGACTCCAGGGCCGACGGTAAAGTCCGGATGGGAGAAGATCAATCACAGGCATGCGGGTGCAGGTGCGGATGTATTATCCCACCCCCGCAAGCTTATTTTGATCGGCCCCCGAATGTTGACTGACGTCAATGCCGGGGGCTTTTTCGCGTAGACCCCATATTCAAGAAGGAGTCGGGAATATGGAAAATGCATCAAGTGCCACAATTCAAGTCCATCCATCGCGACCGGTTTCGGGAAGCCGCGCAAGAAGCGGTTTCTGGCTGGTCGTTTTGGGGGCCGCCCTCTGGGGCGTGGATCCGCTGTTTCGTCTTATTTTGCTGAAGTCGATCACCTCGGCCCAGCTCGTCTTACTGGAGCACATCCTCATCGCGCTGGTCGTGGCGCCGACCTTGTGGAAGAACCGGCAGGAACTTAAGGGAATCGGCTGGAAGCATGTAGGAGCGCTGTTGTTCATCTCCTGGGGCGGTTCCGCCATCGCCACCATCCTGTTTACCATGGGTTTAACTCATGGCGATGCCAACGCCGTTCTGCTGCTGCAAAAACTTCAGCCGCTGTTCGCGATCCTGTTGGCCCGCTTCTTGCTGAAGGAATCGCTCCCGCGCCGGTTTGCCCTGCTGTTTCTTATCGCGCTGGCCGGCACGTATCTGTTGACCTTCGGCTTTTCGGTGCCGTTCGGACACTGGAACGACTTTATCCAGGTCGGCAGTCTGCTTTCGCTCGGCGCCGCCGCGCTTTGGGGCGGTTCGACGGTGATGGGACGGATGATGGTCGGACAGATGAAATATGAGACGGTCACCTCGCTGCGGTTCATCCTGGCGCTGCCGCTGCTGCTGGCCGTGACCTGGAATGAAGGGGCCGCGTGGCATTTGCCGACGGAGGCTTCAGGCATGGCCGCTTTTTCGCTGAATTTGCTTGGTCAGGCCCTGCTGCCGGGGCTCCTCAGCCTGCTGGTTTACTACAAAGGTTTGACGACCACGAAAGCTTCCGTAGCTACCCTGGCCGAACTAAGCTTCCCGATGGTAGGGGTGCTGGTGAACTGGATCGCGTTTCAACAGATGGTCACCGTCGCGCAGGCGGTAGGCTTTATCCTGATCTGGTTCTCGCTGTTCGTCATTTCCAGACAGAGCCAGCCGGCGCCGGCCTGACTTGATAAACATAAATCGGAGCATTAAAGGAACAGGTTTTCGACGATGATGTCGGAGGCCTGTTTTTTTATCTCGATAAAGCCTAAAATTTCAGTTATTATAATCAAAATATGATCCTTTCTTCGGGGGAAGGCGTGGCTAACGCACATGATGCTGTTAAAAATGGACATGAAAACCGTTTATATTCTGCTTTCCCTGGGCCACTTGTTTACGATGATGTTTATCACGGCCTACCGCTACAAACAACCCAAGGATAACTCCTATCTTATCTTTTATGCGGCAAAAGGGTGCCAAACGGTCACCTGGGCGCTGCTGGCGATCCCGGACGGGACCGTCCCCATGCCCGTTCTCGCCGCGGCAAATCTCGTTTTTTTGCTCGGTGTCGGGCTCGAAACCTTGGCGCTGATGCGGATTGTGGAGGAGCCGTGGTCTCAAGGGACGTTACGCTACTATAGCTGGATGATCGCGGCTTCTATGGGAGCCTATCTGCTGGCGGTTCTTCTGCAAAACACCGAATCCATCCGCATTTTTATCGTGTCCATGGCGGTGGTGCTTTTTCTGCTGCCCCCGGCGCTCCGCATGATCGGTTCCAGGAAGCGCTCGGCTCTTCGCATTTTATTGGGAAATTTATATCTTCTTATGGCCGCCGGTCTGTTGATTCGCATCGGATTAACCCTGTTTCCGGCCTTGCCGGTGACGGTGAACAAGCCGGGGCCTTACCAGGCTTTGTCGTTCCTGTCGCTTTATTTGATTATGACCTTGGGAAATGCGGGGTTTGTGCTGATTTCCAAGGAAAAAGCCGACCGGGACCTGTACAAGCTGGCCAGCCGGGACGATTTGACCGGTGCGTTGAACAGACGCTCGTTCCTCCAGGAGGCCGGGCGGTTGATGGACGATTGCGCGAAGCACCGCAAACCGGTCACGTTTATCCTGTTGGACCTTGATAACTTTAAGGGGATTAACGATGCCTTTGGACATGATGTCGGCGATACCGTGTTGAGAGAGTTGGCCGGGAACGTCAGGCTTCAGTTTGGCGACAGGGAATTGTTCGGCCGGTACGGCGGCGATGAATTCGCCCTCTTTCTGCCGGAAGCGGAAGAGGCGTATGCGGACGCCAAAGCCGAAGGGCTGCTGGAGCTGGTGCGGGAACGTAGAAGCAGGCAGGACATGACGATGGGTGAGCATGCGATCCGCTATACGATCAGTATGGGAATGATCACGGAGGTGCCGGGCCCCGGCATCACGCTTGACCGGTTATACAAGGCGGCGGACGAAGCGCTTTATCAGGCCAAGCGCGAAGGGCGGAACCGTGCGGCCCGAGGCCGAGTGGCGCCGAATCAAAAACAGGAGCCTTTCCCCGATCCCTTATAGGGACAGGCACGGCTCCTGTTTTTATGGTTTGCGGGGTATCGCGGTTAATCCGTCCGGGCTTCATCCAGCCAAAGGATCGCAGTAACCCCCCGCGGGTAGTAGCGGCTGCCGCAAATTACGCCGGCCAGCATCTGGTCGCTCCAGCTCCAGTAGGCGTTGTCCTTGCTCGTCAGCCAGGCGACATGGGCGGCATCGGCGGCAGCGCCGGCTTCGTCCCACGGCAGGCCGAGGATGTGCCGGGCGATGAACTGGCTGAGGTAAATTTTGCTCAGCCAGGAATTGTCGCTGGTGGAGGACAGCTTCCAGCCTCCATCCGCGAACAGGCAGACGCCGGGGACCAGCACCGTCGCGAGATGCTGTTTCAGAGCGCCGATGTAGGCCGCAAACCTGCCGTTCGGATCCAAGGCTTCCGGGCAGCCCGTATAAAGCGGGAACACCAGGCCTTCAATCGCGGGAATGATCCGGGAATCATTGTTCTCCGCGATAACGGCGGGAATGTAGCCCTCCGGCAACAGTTGGCCGGTGATCGTCCGGGCGCAGCGCTCCGCCTGATCGCCCGCCAGCTTGCCCGCTTCGGGCCGGCCGTTTGCGGCGAACAGCTTCTCCATGGCGACATAAGCGGCCCAGCTTTTTCCGGCGAGGTAGATGTTGTTCCGGGCCTGCCCCAGCGACACGTCCAGACTGTCATAGGTTGTAATTTCGGCGCCGCCCATCGTTCTGGCGCTGTCGAGTCCCATGATGCCGTTGCGCTGCGCCGGGTCGGGGTGATCGCGGTTCACCATGCTCTCCAGGCATTCCTCGAAGATGCCGAGATTGCGGCCGAGCCACGCGCTGTCTCCGGTATGCTGCACATAAGCGGCGGCGCACAGCACCCAATTGACCAGCTGTTCATGGGTCATATGGGAGAAGCAGTCCTCGATGGCGTGCAGTTCGTAGGCGGAATACCCGGGGCGGGAGAACGAATTAGCCACGCCCATATCATGCGTGAAGCTGATGCCGCCGGGATACGCCGTGTCATCGCCGGGAAGGCGAACCGTATCTTTATAGCTGTAACGGTTGACGAATAAATCGAGCTCGTTTTTAACCGTCCACGGGTTCATTTTGAGCTCAAAAAACAACTGGTCCACCGTCAAATCAAAGGTATTGATCATCCGGTATTCGCCCTCATTAACGATCCAGAGCGGTTCGCCCCGATGCTCCAGCAGCTCGGTCGAGCCGTAGTAGCTGCGGATGGCGTGGTGAAGCATAAAACGCTGGTCCTCGTTCAAGTGGGAGGCCTTCGCAAATCCCTCGCACCATCCGGCCGCTTCCACCTTCCGGTCATAATGTTTCAGTGCGTACCGGGCTACGTCTTCAATATCGGCAAAGTAACGCGTGTAAAAATAAGCGGCATCCATCCCGGTCGTCACGAAACCGCTTTTATAGAAACACAGTGCGAAGCGATAAGTCGCCTTTTCTCCAGCCGGGGTATCCATCAGCAAGGCGCCGACCGGGCCGAGCCCGAACCTCAGGTTTTCTTCCACTTTGGGCTTCAAAACATCCTCGATCGTGAAAAAGCCCGCGCTTTTGACCCGGCGGTCGTCCGTGGCGATGGCGAGATGCCGGCCTTGTCCGATGCCGGTAATTTCTCCTTCGGTCGTATCTTCCAGCCTCCGGATGGCGGAATAAGGGTCCGTGCCGTGAAAGCCGAAGAAGGCTTTTCTCGCGGAGGTGCCACGGGTATTATCGACGATGATTTCCGCCAGTACGGCGGGGACGAGCGCGAATTTCAATTCTTCGGCATCGGCCGAGGCGGGGTCCGGCACGCTGCCGAACGGGGAATAGAGACGGAAGGTCAGATCGCCGGCCTGCCACTCGTCTATGGCCGCGCCGAACTTGCGGGAGACGGCCTCCCTGGAAAACGGGAGGAGAAGCGCTTCGTCCGCTGCTTTGCCGGACCCGTTTTGCTCGGACGTGTAGCGGTCCCGTTCGTCCTGGCCCTCGCCGAAGAAGGGGAGAGCCCTGTATTTTTCTTCACCGTCTTCCTGCAGGCCGATGTATATATTCTGGTTGGGCGGGCTCCCCAGCTCAAGATCGAAACCGCCGCTTTTTCCCGGATAGCCCAAAGTAAAGCTGGCGAAGGCTCCCACCGGGGAGTGATGCGCGTTGAAAAATATGTTTTTACCCATCTCGATAAACCTCCTATTCAACCTCAAAACATTGTGATAACTTGATTATATCAAGGGGTTGGGCGGAGTCCCATGTCCAAAGCGATTATGGTTTTACCCAAAACGTTCACGAATGGAAACTATGGATTAATGGAGGTTGGGAAGCATGGAGATGCATGAGAATCATCAAATCTCGGAATTTATGCTGCCGGATATGGACTCCACGTTTCAACTGTTTGCGGCGCATCTGCGTACCGTCACCCCGGACTGGTCCTACCCGCGGCACAGCCACCCGATGTTTGAAGTGAATTTGCTGCTCGCCGGCCGGCAGGAAATGACCGTGAACGGCCAAAAGTATGTGCAGGAGCCCGGGGACGTCATGCTGCTGCGTCCGGAGGAAATCCATGAAAGCCGGGCGTCGGGCTCGGAGAGCATGACCTACTACTGTCTTCATTTTAATGTGGACGACCGGGTGCTGAGGGGACTGCTCTGTCAGGGAAAAGCGATTTATCATGACGGCGGCAGCTTGCTGACGCAGGCCATTCGTCCGAGCCTGGACAAGCTGATCGCGCTCACGACTCGGGCCGATGCCGAACAGCTGGGAAATCGCATGAGAACGATGTCCGCCGTGTATGAGCTGTTCGCCGGGTTCAGCGAAACGCTGACCGAAAGCCGCAAGCCGGAAACTCCCGGCAACCGGACAACCCGGGTGGCTTCCGAAATCGCGGCCGGCCTGGAGAAATGCGTGGAAGGCGAAGGGGCGGAGAGCGAACCTACCCGGGAAACCGTGGCCGCCGTAACGGCCGGCCTGGGTTACAGCGCCTCGTCCTGCAACCGGATGTTTCATCAGGTGTACGGCATGTCGCCGCGCCAATACTTGTCCGCTTTGAAGCTGAAGAAAGCCAAGCTCCTGCTGATGGAGCCGTCCCTTTCCGTGGAAGCCGTATCCGCGCGCCTCGGATATAAGGATATCGCGCATTTCAGCCGCCAGTTCAAGCGGTGGACCGGCGAACCGCCGGGGAAATTCCGGGCCAGGTTCCACATTTGACATTGGGGGTTGTCGGTACGGCATGTTCAACCGTACGATCCTGCTGTAATATATAACCAATCGATCATTCGATAAAAATTTATAGCGAAAGAAAGGCGTGGGCGGCATGAACTTTCGATTCGAGGGTACCGAGGACCCGATTCGGATTCCGGACAGGAAGCGAATTGTATTTTTGGGAGACAGCATTACCGAGAACGGCGCTTATATTCGATACCTTGACGCATTTTTTCTCAAGCATTTTCCGAATCACCGCCTGGATTTCATCAATTTGGGAGTGGGCAGCGAAACGGCGGCGGGAACGCATGAATCGAGCCATCCTTTTCCGCGTCCCTGCGTCAATGAACGGTTGGAACGCGCGCTGGCCGAGAGCCGGCCGGATTGGGTGTTTTTCTGCTACGGAATGAATGACGGAATATATCATCCGTTTTCGGAGGAGCGGTTCAGGCTATATCGGGAAGGCATGCTGCGGGCCGTGGAGCAGGCGGAGAGGGCCGGCGCGAGGGTGATTTTGATGACGCCGCCGCCGTTCGATGTGTTGTCCGTGAACGGGGAGCCCTTGCCGGAGGGAATGCCGGACTATGCTTTTGAAACCCCTTACGAAGGCTATAATGACGAGGTTCTGGGAAAATACGCCGACTGGTTGGAACGGATCGGAGCCGAACGGGGCTGTACGGTCGTGGATTTGCGGGAACCGCTGCTGTCCTATATCCGGCAGCGGCGGGAGGCGGATCCCGCCTACAAATACGGGGATGCCGTTCATCCCGAGGAGGACGGCCATTGGGTGATGGCGCGCGCCATCCTGAAGGACGCGTTTCACATCGTCCTGGAGCGGACGCCGGCGTGGGTGGAGCATTTGGACGGCAACTTCATTTCGCTCGTGCGCCGGCGCCGAGACGTGCTGAACGCCGCTTGGCGGGAGCATGTCGGGCACAGCAATCCGTTCAAGTTCGACGCCCTGTCTCTGGAGGAGGCCGAGCGGGTGGCGGAAGCGATGCTGGAGGAGATCCGGGCGGCCGCGGAGCAAGAGGAGTGAGCCTTGTCGGCGGTTCAAAGCCGATGAAGGGCTGTCTGCGCACCGACTTCTATCATGAGGGGCGGGGGGGGGGGGCTACCGGCAATCGCCGGCAATTGCCGGCATTGCCTGTCGGGCCCCCTTCGCGGCCTTTTCGCACCCCCTGCTGGGCCCCTTGAGGGCTCCCGTTAGCCCCGGCACCCAACGGTAGTCCGCGGCAAGCCCCGTCGACTTCCAGCGCCCGGTGTTCTCTGATAGCCCCCGGGAAGCCCCGTCGGCGCCCAACGCCCGGCGTTCTCTGACAGCCCCCGGGAAGCCCCATCGGCCCCAATCGTCCGGCGTTCTCCAACTTTTAACGGAAATAATAGCCGCTATATCGCGAAATTTCGCCTTTTTGAAATTCTAACGGAACTAGTAGCGCCTATTCTGGTTCATCGCCGTCCCAATGACGCCATTTTGCGGAAATAGCAGCTACTGCGTCCGTTAGAATCAGGAATCGGCCCATTTGGACGGAATAGCGGCTATGGCGTCCGTTAGAATTTCGCCCCGGCCCAGCGGGGGCTGTACGGAGGCCCCAACGGTAGTCCGCGGCAAGCCCCGTCGACGCCCAACGCCCGGCGTTCTCTGACAGCCCCCGGCAAGCCCCAACGGCCCCAATCGTCCGGGCGTTCTCCAACTTTTAACGGAAATAATAGCCGCTATATTGCGAAATTTCGCCTTTTTGAAATTCTAACGGAACTAGTAGCGCCTATTCTGGTTCATCGCCGTCCCAATGACGCCATTTTGCGGAAATAGCGGCTACTGCGTCCGTTAGAATCAGGAATCGGCCCATTTGGACGAAATAGCGGCTATGGCGTCCGTTAGAATTTCGACCCGGCCCAGCGGGGGCTGCACGGAGGCCCCAACGGTAGTCCGCGGCAAGCCCCGTCGACTTCCAGCGCCCGGCATCCTCCGATAGCCCTCAGGAAGCCCCATCGGCGCCCACGCCCGGCGTTCTCCGATAGCCCACAGGAAGCCCCATCGGCGCCCAACGCCCGGCGTTCTCCGATAGCCCTCAGGAAGCCCCATCGGCGCCCAACGCCCGGCGTTCTCTGACAGCCCCCGGGAAGCCCCATCGGCCCCAATCGTCCGGGCGTTCTCCAACTTTTAACGGAAATAATAGCCGCTATATCGCGAAAATTCGCCTTTTTGAAATTCTAACGGAACTAGTAGCGCCTATTCTGGCCCATCGCCGTCCCAATGACGCCATTTTGCGGAAATAGCGGCTACTGCGTCCGTTAGAATCAGGAATGGGCCCATTTGGACGAAATAGCGGCTATGGCGTCCGTTAGAATTTCGGCCCGGCCCAGCGGGGCTGCACGGAGGCCCCAACGGTAGCCCTCGACAAGCCCCGTCGGCGCCCAACGCCCGGTGCTCTCTGCCAGCCCCCGGGAAGCCCCATCGGCGCCCAACGCCCGGCGTTCTCTGACAGCCCCCGGGAAGCCTCATCGGCCCCAATTGTCCGGGCGTTCTCCAACTTATAACGGAAATAATAGCCGCTATATTGCGAAATTTCGCCCTTTTGAAATTCTAACGGAACTAGTAGCGCCTATTCTGGCCCATCGTCGTCCAAATGACATCATTTTGCGAAAATAGCAGCTACTGCGTCCGTTAGAATCAGGAATCGGCCCATTTGGACGAAATAGCGGCTATGGCGTCCGTTAGAATTTCTCCTATCAGCTCCTGTGCGACGAAACTCCTTCTGTTTCGTGGTGACCTCGGGTCAATCGACAACTTCGGGGTGCGCAACCGCCTGATCGCCCCACGCCATCTACTCCCCGCGGCCTGCAAGCTCCCCGCAGACTCCTTGCGGCCCCTGCGAGCTCCCCCGTAGACTCCCCGCAGCCTGCAAGCTCCCCGCAGACTCCTTGCGGCCCCTGCAAGCTCCCCGTAGACTCCCCGCAGCCTTCAAGCTCCCCGCAGACTCCTCGCGGCCCCTGCGAAATCCCTCGCAGACTCCCCGTGACTACGTTCAGACTTTTACTTTCCACATAACCGGTCAGAGGCTTTTGCACAGTAACTGCTTCTTCGAGCCGTTTTTTATAACGTCGCTTCATTCTAAAACGCCCCCCGATTGGAAAACCCCACGCTAAAGGTATACATATAAAAAGGCTGCCTATTTCTACTCTTTTTACATATTGAAAAAGGAAATGTGGCCCTGCGCTAACAATTCTCGAATAGACTGTGGGGGGAATGATGCTGAAATGGGGGGAATCGGATTGAAATTAAGGACTTTAAGGATGGTCTCGCTGCTGATGGCGGCGGAAATTTTGCTCAGCACGGCGGTTGGTTCGGTGGCGGGTGCCGCGGGCCCGGTCGCCGGAGCCACAGGGGGAGCCGGGATGATCGAGTCGGCGGGATCCGTGGATTCTGCAGGAGTCGTCGATCCCGACGAATCGATGGATCCCACCGGAGCCACTGGTGCGGAGGATCGCGGATTCAGTCTGAACGCGGCGGCCGCCGCGATCGGAATATCCGGTGCGCCTTCTCTACCTGCCGCAACAGCCGGGCAGCCCTATTCAGTGACTCTGGACGTGTACGGGGGACAAGCTCCTTACACTTTTACAGCGGCGGGGCTTCCGGCAGGTTTGACGATCTCGGAGACAGCCGGCCTCATTGAAGGAACGCCTGCCCCAGGTACGAAAGGCGATTATACGGTTACTTTTACTATCAAGGATGCGGCTTCCGCGGAATTTACCGATACCCGGGAGTTGCAGGTGAACGCGGCTGTATCGGCACCCGCCCCCGGACCGGCGGAGGACACGCTGCGAATCCGCAAAATCGCCAGCTATGAAACGGGAACGCCCAATAAGGATGGCGGAGTTGCCGAGATTGTCAGGTACAACAGGGATAACGGGAAATTCTATCTCGTCAACGGTTCGACGAATCCGCCTTCGATCGATATCGTGCCTTTAACGGCGGGCGGTCGGCTGGCCAAGGAAAAAAGCATCAATGTTAAGCAACTGGCGGAAACCGACGGGTTCCGATTCGGGGATTTGACCAGTCTCGATATCAATCCGAAAACCCGGACGATTGCGGCGGCGGTTCAAGAGGCGGCAGCGGACAAGCACGGCAAAATTCTGGTGCTGGATTATGACGGAAACCTGCTGACCACGTATGAGGCCGGAGTTCAACCGGACATGGTGAAGTTTACATCGAACGGGAAAACCATTTTGTCCGCAGATGAGGGCGAGCCTCGCGAGCCGGGGATCGACCCCGAAGGCAGCGTCACGATCATCGATTTGGAAACCGATGAAGTGGTTCATGTCAAGTTCGACGACCCTACGGTGATCGACGATGCCGTGCACATTCGCGGAGCTGCGGATGCGGACGGCAACATCACGGGGCCCGGATCCAAGAAAGACGCTATCCGTGATCTGGAGCCGGAATACATCGCTTTGTCCGCGGACGAAAAAACAGCATACGTGACTCTACAAGAGAATAACGCCGTCGCTGTGGTGAATATCGCCGAGGCCCGAATTACCGCGGTTCACGGCCTGGGAACCAAGGATTTCAACGATCCGAAGAACGCCCTGGACCTGGTTAACGATGGGGAAATCAAGCTGGAGAATGCGCCATTCCGAGGTTTGTATATGCCTGACGGAATCGCCGCCTATGAAAAGAACGGGAAAACCTACCTCCTGACCGCCAACGAAGGCGATGCGACCGAATGGGGGGATCACCGGAAAAACAACAGCAAAATTTCCAAGCTGAAGGCGAAATTGGATTCCGCCTCGCCTGCCGCCGAGTTCCTGAGCCGGCATGGGTCGGCCTATGACAAAGTGGAAGCTGCCGGTGATATGGGGACAGATAGCGTGTATATGTATGGCGGGCGTTCTTTTTCCATATGGGACGCTTCTTCTCCGGCCACGGTCATTTCGCAGGTGTACGATAGCGGCAGTGATTTTGAGCGGATCACCGCGGAGCGGCTGCCGGATTATTTTAACGCAAGCAACAGTAAGGTGGAAAAAGACGACCGCAGTCCCAAAAAAGGACCCGAACCAGAGTACGTCACCGTCGGCCAGGTCGGGAACCGGGCCTTCGCGTTTATCGGTCTTGAACGGGTTGGTGGAGTCATGACCTATGACATCACGAATCCGGAAAATCCGGTGTTCGCGAACTACACGAATACGCGTGATTTTACGGCGGGAATCAACACGGATACCGGGCCGGAGGGGTTGGAGTTCATCCCGGCACCCGACAGTCCGACAGGCCGGCCGCTGCTGCTTGCCGCTAATGAAGTGGGCGGCACTGTGACCGTGCTGGAGCTGGACGTCACCAAGGTTTCGCTGAACAAGAAAAGCCTGCGGCTGCAGATTGGCGGAGCTGGGGAACAATTGACGGCCGCGGTGGAAGGGGCTGTCGGTTCTAGCCGCGTGACTTGGAGCTCGTCGCGTCCGGATATCGCGGGCGTGGATGCGGACGGGAATGTCACCCCGATCGCCAAGGGGCAGGCTGTGATCACGGCGCTTAGCGAGGACGGCTACGGTGTAGCGGAAGCGGTCGTTACGGTGGAAAGCGGCGGCCAGGATACCTGGGAGCTGACAGTGATGCATACGAACGACACGCATGCCCATTTGGCCGATGTGGCGCGCAGAGCTACGCTGGTGAACCAGGTCCGGGCCGAAGGCGGAAACAGCCTGCTGCTGGATGCGGGGGATGTTTTTTCCGGGGATCTGTATTTTACAAAGTGGCAGGGGTTGGCGGACCTCGAGTTTATGAATTATATGGGCTATGATGCCATGACGTTCGGAAACCACGAGTTTGACAAGGGGACGAAGGTTCTGGCCGAGTTCGTGCAAAAAGCCAAGTTCCCGCTCGTAAGCTCCAACGTGGACCTGAGCCGGGACGCCAACATGGCGCCGCTGCTTAAGGCTCCGGTCACGATCGACCACGAGAAACCCCAAACGCTTGATAATGCCGGCGTCTACCCATATGTCGTTCTTGACGTTGACGGTCAAAAAGTAGCCGTATTCGGTATGACAACGGAAGATACCAAGGAAACATCCAGTCCGGGAAAAGACGTTGTTTTCCGGAATGCGGCGGAAGCGGCAAAGGAAACGGTCCAAGCGATCGAGCAGGAAGGCATCGATATCATTATCGGATTATCGCATCTGGGGTATGCCCGGGATCAGAAGCTCGCTGAGGAGGTGGAAGGGATCGACCTGATCGTCGGCGGCCATACCCATACGCGGTTGGATCAGCCTGAAATCGTCGTCGATGACGAGTACCAGACGCCTACGGTGATCGTGCAGGCCAACGAGTGGGGCAAATTCCTCGGCCGCGTCGATTTGGTATTCGACAGGAAAGGGACGGTGCTGACGGGACCGGGACAAACGACGGGCAGGCTGATCACCGTTGACGCCAAAGTGCCCGAGGACCCCAGGGCCGCTGAAATGCTCGCCCCCCTCAACGCGGAGCTTGAGGAATTGAAAAAAGAAGTGATCGGAACGGCAGCGATTCCCCTGGACGGAGAGCGCAAGAATGTCCGCTCCAGGGAGACGAATCTCGGGAATCTGATCGCCGACGGCATGCTGGCTAAAGCCAAGCAGCTGAAAAACGCGGACATCGCCCTGACCAATGGCGGGGGAATCCGCGCCGCGATCGATCAGGGAGACATTACGATGGGCGAACTGCGCACCGTAATGCCGTTCGGCAATACGCTGGTTGTCATGGATGTAACGGGCCAGCAGTTGAAGGACGGGCTGGAAAACGGGATCAGCGGCGCCAAGCTGAGCGATCTGCCCGGTAAATTCCCGCAAATCGCGGGCATGAAATTCAAATGGGACCCGGCTCAAGCGGCGGGGAACCGGGTGTTTGACGTTCAGATCCTGAAGGGATCGGCTTATGTTCCTTTGGATTTAAAGGCAACGTACCGCATGGCCACCAACAGTTTCGTGGCGAACGGCGGAGACGGCTATGCTTCCTTTGCCGAGGCGATTGGCGCAGGGGCTTATTACGAGGATCTCGGTTATCCGGATTATGAGATCTTTATCGAGCATGTGAAGTCGCTCGGAGGTACGGTTGCGCCCAAGGTGGAGGGGCGGATCGTGGAGCAGGCCAAACCCGCAAACGGTGGCGGCCCATCCGACGGAGGCTCCTCCGGAGGCGGTTCCTCCTCGGGCGGCGGCTCTGGCAGCGTAACGACGCCAACGCCGGCGTCTTCAACGCCTCCGGCAGCACAGACATCGGGTGCCAAACTTTCGGGCGACCAACTGCAAACCTCGCAGACCGTGAACGCCGCGGGGCAAACGATAACGGTGGTCAGCGTCAAGTCGGCTGCGGTGCTTGATGGCGCGCTCAAGGCGGTAACAGGAGGTTCCGCCGAGCATGTGACGATTTCCTTGCCGGACGTAAACGATGGCGTGGAGCTGCGGCTTCCGGCCCAGACGTTGATGGCGAATGCGGCCAAGGCGGCATCCGCCTCGGCTGTCGTGATCGAAACCGGAGCCGCGGGCTACCGCCTTCCGCTCAAAGCGATCAGCGACGGCGTGAACGCTGCGCTGGGAACGGGGAACGGACTGAATCAGCAGTCCTTGCTGTCGATCTCCGTTGTTCCGGTGCCCGAGGTTCAGCAGGAGAAGCTGGAGACCGCGGCGGCAAACCTCGGGGCGCAAGCCGTGAAAGGGACGGCGCTGGATTTTCGGGTCAGCCTGGTTCATAACGGAACGGCGAAGGCCCTGAATGAAATCGGAGCGAAATCCCTGAGCCGGATTATCCCGCTTCCGGCAGGTGGCAGCGGGGCGAACCTCGTTGCCGTCCAGTTTGACGAGGCGACCGGCGAGCTTCGCCCGGTTCCGGCGGTGTCCGTTACCTGGAACGGCCGGCCCGCGCTGGAGCTGAAGCCGCTCTTCGGTGGCAGCGGAGTCGTTACGATCGTGGATCACAAGAAGGAATTTGGCGATGTGACCGGCCATTGGGCGGAGAAAGAAATCGAAGCGATGGCCTCCCGCTTGATCATCAAGGGCACGGATGCATCCCATTACACGCCGGGACGGGAAGTAACGCGGGGTGAATTTACCGCGCTGCTCGTAAGGAGCCTCGGGTTGCCTTCGGCCGGGGAGGCGAACCCGTTCACCGGCGTTTCCGCAGGCGGTTCACTGGCCGGAGATCTCGGGGCCGCGGTGAAATTCGGACTGATCGATGGAAGCGGCAATGCTTTTGCGCCGAATGAACGTTTGTCCCGGGTGGAGATGGCCATGCTGCTCTCCCGCGCATGGGAACTCGCGAAGAGCGGAAAAGAGGATGCGGCGGCAAACGGCGGTTCTGGTTCTGGTGCTGTTCCCGGTTCCGGTTCTGGTTCGCCCGGCGCCGGCAGCCCGGTACGGTTTGCGGATCAGGGCGCTATTCCGTCCTGGGCGGCACCGGCCGTTGCACAGCTGGCCGAACTGAATATCCTGAAAGGGAATGAGAAAGGACAATTTATGCCGAACGGTTCCATGACGCGGGCGGAGGCCGCCATTGTTTTGCTGCGAACGATGCAGGCCTTGGGACTGGCGGAATAAATAAGCCGGCAAAACGACAAAAACCCAAAAGCAGGTTTCCGGGGAATATCCCCTTGGGAACCTGCTTTTTTAGCGGATTAATGCGGAAGCTTGGGTTGGAGAACGATTAGGCGGTTTGCCTCAAGTCATAAAACAAAATGCGAGACCACGAACACGGCCGGCGAGTTCCAGTAGATCGTCACTTCGTTCCCCGCGTAACTAAGCTCGTCGTCGATAAAGCAGCGGGCCGGCGCTTCGCCCTGCAGATGCTCCATCATGCAGTCGTCGTTAAGGCCGCGATTCGGTCCTCCGATTACGAGGCCGGGCACGGGTTCGGCCACCCGGTCGCCCACCGAAGGGCGATGGTGCGGATGCATGACCGGACGGTCGCCGTAACCCGTCACATAACTGTAATCGAGTGCGTTTCGGCCCAAAAGGTAATGGACATGGTCGAGGGCGGCATGTTCATACTCGGTCTTTCCGCCGAAGCGGAAGGCCATGAGCAGGAGCATCGCGCGGTTCATGACAACCATGTTGCTGCCCCAAATGTAATCCGCCGGCGTCAAGGATATGCCGTAGCCGTCACCGGAACAGATCGCCAGCAGTTTGTCGGCCTCCGTCAGGAGTTCCTCTTTTAATCGGGCATACAAAGTAGGATCGGTATTTTCGGGTCCGTCCAGCAAATAGGCCAGGGAGCCGTAGGCGCCCATATCGGCCCAGCCCAGCTCAAATTTCGGAAATTGCTGGAGGGCGAGCCGTCTGAATGCCTCGTGAAAAGCTTCATCGCCGGTGGTGCGGAAAAGCTCCGCCGCCGCCCAATAGCGCTCGTCGAGATCTTGGGCGTCTCCGTATTCTCCTGTGCCGATATCGGCCGGATTTTTGAAGCCGGGGACCTCGGGGTGATCGAGCAGCCAGCGCCAAGCGCGTTTGGCCGCATCCAGACAGAGGTCCGCAAATGCCCCGTCGAACAGGCGGTAGATACGTGCAGCCATGGCCATGACGGCGGCGAAGCATCCCGTAGCCGCGGCCGATACGGGAAGAAAATACAGCTCGGCCAGGTCGTCTTCCGGCATGACGTCGAGGGCCGGGAATTGCTTGGTCGTCAGTTTGTGGAACGCGCCGCCTGTGCGTTCATCCTGCATTTTGAGGAGCCATTCGAGCTCGTAACGGCACTCATGAAGCACATCCGGCGTACGCCCGTCGCTCTCGGGGAGCGGCACAGTGCGGCGGAAAGCCTGCGGATACAGCTCGTAGGCGAGCAGCAGATCGGCGACCGCCTTGGCGCCGGGGCCGGTGTATTTGCCGTAGTCGCCGGCGTCGTGCCAGCCTCCGGCACTGTCCCGCCTCCGGTCGGGCTCGCCGTAAACGATGCCTTCCGCCAGATGGCAAGCTTGGTGTGCCCAAGGCCCGGCAAACTCCTCCTTCAGCTCGCAGCCGCAGCGGAAAAAGTAAAAGGCTTTAAGCAGGCCGGTATGCAGGTCGGCGTACGGGTTGTTCGCGATGACGAAGGGGGAGGAAGCTTCGCCGTTTATCCGAATCCGGTAGGTACCGGGTTCGGAAAGCCCGGAGAAATCCCCCAAGCTCACCGGGGTGCCTGCCGCCTCGTCCTGCCGGGCGGGGGCGGTTTCCCCCGCGAAGGCGACCTCTCCGGTGGCAGCGTGAATCACTTCAAATGCTCCGCCGGCCCCGGCATAGCGGAACGATTTGGGTCCGGATGCCGGATAGCCGATTTGGTTGACGGTAAGAATGCGTGGTTTTACTGCGGACATCGTAAATCCCTCACTTTTTCAGAAAATTAGTGGCGATACCTAAGACTCCATAATCTGCTTGAAAATTCAGCAATGTACTTTAAGAGCTCATAACCAGCTTCAGAGTCAGCAACGTACTACAAGAGCTCATAAGTAGCTTCAGAGTCAGCAACGTACTTCAAGAGCTCATAAGCAGCTCAGACTCCGCAACGTACTTAAAAAGTCCATAACCTACTCCAAGACCGCAAGATACCTCAAGAAGTCCACAACCCACTCGGTGCTAACCCGGTGCTAGCGCTTACAAGTTGAGAAGTTTAAGAGTGACGGAAAACGTTTTCTGTCATTCTGGTTTATTATATCAAACTCCGCCCCAGGCGAAAAGATTTTTACGAATGGTCTGGGTGCATGATACGATAAATCACAGCCGAATTTAAATGCAGCGCATTTTATTTCTAAAAGGAGACCCTTATGATATTGTCGTTTTTCGATGCCCGGCAAGCACCGGATTTCCTCATGTTTTCCGCGCCCCATCTGCTTTCGCTCCTACTATTGTCGGCTTTGGTTTTGGCGCTCTATCTGTCCAGACGACAACTCCGCAAAAAGAACACGTTGCGCCTGGCCGTAAGATACGGATTGATCACCCTTCTGATCCTTTGTGAAGCCAGTCTGAATATCTGGTATTTCGCCGAGGACGTTTGGGACATCCGCTACACGCTGCCCCTTGAGCTATGCACGATTACACTTTTGCTCTCGATCCTGATGCTGTGGACCCGAAAGCGCTGGCTGTACGAATTTCTGTGGTTTGCTGGAATTGGCGGCGCGCTCCAGGCTTTTTTGACGCCGAATCTGGCGTACGGATTTCCGCATTTTCGTTTCTTTCAGTTTTTTATCGCCCATTCGGCCATCATTCTGGCTCCGCTCTACATGACATGGGTCGAAGGGTACCGCCCGACCTGGAAATCGATCGGCAAAACGATGGTTTTCCTTAACGTTCTGGCTCTAGCGGTAGGTTTGTTGAATGCGGCAGTCGGCGCCAACTACATGTTTCTGCTGCACAAGCCGGATACGCCTTCGGTGCTCGATTGGCTGGGTCCCTATCCGCTATACCTATTAGCTGAGGAAGGCATCGCCCTGTTTCTTTTTGTGGTCATGTACGGTTTGTTCTTTGCACTCGGGGATTATATTAAAAAGAGACGCAAGGCGGCGGGAGACACTTACCAGGAGAGAGCTTAGCCGCGCCGACCCCCGGAGCCCCGAGTTCGGAGTCGAAGGCTTGAAGATCGAAGGCTTGAAGTTTGAAGGCTGAAGTTCGTAGGAGCGAAGCTCGAGGGCTTGGAGTTCGAGGGTGCGAAGCTTGAGGGCTAGAAGTCTGAAGAGCGAAGTTTGAAGGAGCGAAGCTCGAGGGCTTGGAGATTGAAGGCTGAAGTTCGGAGGAGCGAAGCTCGAAGGCTTGGAGTTCGAGGGCGCAAGCTTGAGGGCTAGAAGTCTGAAGAGCGAAGTTTGAAGGAGCGAAGCTCGAAGGCGTGAAGGTTTGTAGTTTGAAACTCGAGGATTGAAGCTTGAAGTTCGAAGAAGCGAAGTGCTCCGAGGCCCAACGGCTTGGATTCGCGAATCCGAAGTACCGGTCTGATCGAGTTGGCTTGTCTAACGGAAGCCATAGCCGCTATTTCGTCCAAATGGGCGGATTCCGGATTCTAACGGACGCAGTAGTTGCTATTTTGGCAAAATGAGGTCATTTCGGAAGGGAAAAGCCCAAATAGGCGCTACTATTTCCGTTAGAAATCCGAAAGCGCGGAAAATAGCGAAATAGCCGCTATTATTTCCGTTAGCGCAGTGCGTTGCCCGGATCTCGCAAGGAGTTCGGGCGCGCAACTGGACATCCGTTAAGGTGACACGCAGAACGGATCTCCGGTAGGGCGATGCGCAGCTCGGTTCTCGCATAGAGCGATTGCTTCTCGGATTTCGGATAGAGCAGCGCGCAGCTAGACTTCCGCGGGGCCATCGCGCAGCCTAGGCCGGCTGGGTCAAAATTCTAACGGAAGCCATAGCCGCTATTTCGTCCAAATGGGCGGATTCCGGATTCTAACGGACGCAGTAGTTGCTATTTTGGCAAAATGAGGTCATTTCGGAAGGGAAAAGCCCAAATAGGCGCTACTATTTCCGTTAGAAATCCGAAAGCGCGGAAAATAGCGAAATAGCCGCTATTATTTCCGTTAGCGCAGTGCGTTGCCCGGATCTCGCAAGGAGTTCGGGCGCGCAACTGGACATCCGTTAAGGTGACACGCAGAACGGATCTCCGGTAGGGCGATGCGCAGCTCGGTTCTCGCATAGAGCGATTGCTTCTCGGATTTCGGATAGAGCAGCGCGCAGCTAGACTTCCGCGGGGCCATCGCGCAGCCTAGGCCGGCTGGGTCAAAATTCTAACGGAAGCCATAGCCGCTATTTCGTCCAAATGGGCGGATTCCGGATTCTAACGGACACAGTAGCTGCTATTTTGGCAAAATGAGGTCATTTCGGTAGGGGAAGGCCCAAATAGGCGCTACTATTTCCGTTAGAAATCCGAAAGCGCGGAAAAATGTGAAATAGCAGCTATTATTTCCGTTAGCGCAGTGCGTTGCCCGGATCTCGCAAGGAGTTCGGGCGCGCAACTGGACATCCGTTAGGTGACACGCAGAACGGATCTCCGGTAGGGCGATGCGCAGCTCGGTTCTCGCATAGAGCGATGTGCTTCTCGGATTTCGGATAGAGCAGCGCGCAGCTGGACATCCGTTAGGTGACACGCAGAACGCATCCCCGCAAGTGCGATCATGCATCGGTCTCCGGCAGAGCGACGCACTCGGACCTCGCTTAGAGCATCGGCCGGTTAGGATCTCTGCTAGCGCAATGCGCAGCCCGCATCGGCCTCTGACAGACCGCCGCAGCTCGAACCTCGCATAGACCCGCGCCCGACGAGGGCAGGCCGCAACGCACACCGCGCAGCCCGCTCCTCCCTTAAGGCGGTGCGGGCTGGGCTTCCGTCGAGCACAAGCACCGGGGGGGTGCGGTTGCTGTGTTTTTATCAGAGCAAAAGGAGGGATGACGGAATGCAGGAAGTTCAGGATCATCTGGATTACGGCTTGTCTATCGTTTTTATCGGATTCAATCCGAGTTTGCGGTCCGGGGAGGTGGGACATCATTACGCCAATCCCCGCAACAATTTCTGGCGGATTCTTTACCGGTCGGGCTTGACGCCCCGGCTCTACAAGGCGGAGGAAGACGGGGAGCTGCTGAAGCTCGGGTACGGGTTTACGAACATCGTGGCGCGTCCGACAAGGGGAGCCGAAGATATTACGCGCGAGGAATACAAGCGGGGCCGGACCCTGCTGCGCTGCAAGCTTCGGGAGTATAGACCCAAGTTTGCCTGTTTTGTCGGCAAAGGCGTGTACGCTGAGTACAGCGGAAATTCCCGGGCGGGCTGGGGTTTCCAACCGGACATGATCGTGGACGGCGTTCAGGATTTCGTGGCCCCGTCCTCCAGCGGGCTGGTGCGAATGAGCATGGACGAGATCGTCGGGATTTATCGGGAGTTGGCCGAAGCCATCCTGTGACAAAATCGGCTCTCTTTTTAGGGGAAACTCTCATTTCTCTCGACTCTTTTCTGGTAGTATGTTATCATGAGAATCTGATAACGTATTAACGAACTAAAGCGCGCGTGCCGCGTTTTGTCTACATGATGGGGGAGAGATACAGATGAGAAAGAAGAGCGCAATTCTGCTATCGATTTTGGGCATGATTCTAGTTATAGTGTCCGGATGTTCCGCTTCCGGCGCCGGCAAGGATGATAACAAGCTGGTCATCGGCATCGATGATAAATTCGCCCCGATGGGTTTCCGGGATGAGAATAACGAAATCGTCGGGTTCGATATTGACTTTGCGAAGGCTGTCGCGGATAAAATGGGCATGGAAGTCACCTTCCAGCCGATCGACTGGTCGGCCAAAGAGTCGGAGCTGAACAGCGGCCGGATCGACCTGATCTGGAACGGCTATACGATTACGGAGGAACGGAAAGGAAAGGTTCTGTTCACCAAACCATATCTGAAGAACAGCCAAGTGATCGTGACGCTGGCGGACTCGCCGATTTCCGCGATCAGCGAACTGGCCGGCAAGGTGGTCGGGCTGCAGTCGCTGTCCTCGGCGGCGGACGCTTTGAACGCCAATCCGATTAAAGATGAGATCAAGACCGTCACGGAATTCCCGGACAATGTGCTTGCGCTCAGCGACTTGAAAACCAAGCGGCTGGATGCCGTGGTCATTGACGAAGTGGTGGCCCGCTACTATATGTCCAAGGAAGAGGGCACCTTTAAATTGCTGGACGAGTCCCTGGCACCGGAGGAGTACGGCATCGGCGTGAAAAAGGGCAATGAAGAACTGCTTGAGAAGCTGCAGAAAGCGATCGATGAACTGAATCAGGACGGAACCGCCGCGAAGATTTCGCAGACCTGGTTCGGCGAGGATAAGGTGCTTAAGTAAGCAGCTTTGAATATGCAGCGCGTTTTAAAAACCGGATTGAATTCTATATCCGGTTTTTAGTTTTCATTATGAGGAGAGTCATTGATGAGTATGGATTATTTTTGGGAAATTACAGGACCTATGCTGGAGGGTGCGAAGACGACCGTGCTGCTGTTTTTTCTGGCGATCGTCACGTCCATTCCGCTTGGTTTTGCCATAACGCTGGTGGTCCGCAGCCGGTTTAAACCGCTGGCTTGGCTGGCCAATGCCTTTATTTATGTTATGCGGGGCACTCCGCTGCTGCTGCAGATGCTGTTTTTCTGCTTCGGCCTGCCCGTCTTGCCGGTGATCGGCGAGTACTTGGTGTTTGACCGTTTTGTTGCGGCCGCTTTGGCGTTTACGCTGAATTACGCCGCGTATTTCGCCGAAATTTTTCGCGGCGGCCTGCTTGCGATCGACAAGGGGCAGTATGAAGCGGCGCAAGTCCTGGGCTTGGGGCGCTTCCATACCATGACCCGGATCATTCTGCCGCAGATGTTCCGAATCGCGCTCCCGGCGGTGTCGAACGAGGCGATCACGCTCGTAAAGGACACCGCGCTATTGTACGCGGTCGCCGTGCCGGAACTGCTGCATTTTGCAAAAACCGCAGTGAACCGCGACTTTACGATCATGCCTTTCGTGATCGCGGGGGTTATTTATTTGGTGATGACGCTGATCTTGACCCTGTTCTTCAAAATACTTGAACGCAAATTCAAATTCGATTAAAGGACCATGGAATGACGATGAACAATACGATGATTGATGTGAGCGATGTGCGGAAATCCTTCGGTTCGCTCGAGGTGCTCAAAAAGGTTTCCCTGCAAATTGCGCCGAATGAGGTTGTCGCGGTGATCGGCCCGTCGGGCTCGGGCAAAAGCACGATGCTGCGCAGCCTGGCTCATCTGGAGCAGGTGGATGCGGGCAGCATTCGCATTGGGAGCGATTACCTGGTGCAGGACGGCAAATACGCATCTTCGGCAAAAATCAAAGAAATCACGGCCCGGATGGGCATGGTGTTCCAACATTTCAACCTGTTCCCGCATCTGACCGTGCGGGGCAATCTGGAGCTGGCGCCAAAGCTGGTCAAACGCCTGCCGGCGGCCGAGACCCGCGACAGGGCTTCCGCCCTGCTGGAGAAGGTGGGCTTGCTCGAGAAGGGCGACGCTTATCCGGCCAACCTGTCCGGCGGTCAGAAACAGCGGGTCGCGATCGCCCGGGCGCTGATGATGAACCCGGAGATCCTGCTGTTTGACGAGCCGACCTCCGCCCTTGACCCCGAATTGACCGGCGAGGTGCTCCAGGTCATGCGGCAGCTGGCCGAAGAGCGGATGACAATGGTCGTCGTCACGCACGAAATGGGCTTTGCCCGAGAGGTCGCCGATCGGGTCATCTTCATGGCGGACGGCGAATTTATCGAGTCGGGGACGCCGGAGCAGCTGTTCGGTAATCCGCGGCAGGAACGGACCAAAACATTTTTAAACCGGGTGCTGTAGTCGCAGCCCCGGTTTTTTTGTACAATGGTTCGAGGAGAGACCAAAGAAGATGGAGTGGATATGGCATGGAACAGCGAATGGAGAGGGCAGGTCATCAAGAGGGGAGCAGCAATATGGAGCCGATGCTGCGGGAATATTCTTCCGCCACGGTGCTGTCGACCGCGGCTAACTATATCATAGAGCGCCCTGAGGCGTTTACGCATACATACCGGACCTACGTCCGACTGCGGGAGCAAGGAAAGCTGGAGCTTCGTTTTTGGTTCAGCAACGAGGTCGACTCCACCTGGGATCGCGGCGAGGTGGCTAAAGGGGGGCAGCCCGGCGGAGACTGGCTGATCGAGGCCGCGTTCGCGGCCGATGGAGGCACCCGGCGGGACGGCAGCGTCAACCCGGATTCCCGGGTGCCCGTCACCTTCGGCGGCAGCCCGTCCCGGCTTGTCCGGCCGGGGGAGACGTTTTGGAGCGATCCGGTGGAGCTGACGCTTCCGGACGGGCATGACCTTGCTTTTACATGGACCATCGCCGCAGGCTCGGGGAGATCGGTTCCCTATAACGTCGAGCAAATGCTGGTCACGGCCTTCGACGCGCCCGGGAAGCATGCGGAGGATGCCGGAGCGGAGGCTTTTACCCTTTCGGAGAAAAAGCTTGTGATGCCCGCGTGGATCGGATATCGAAAGGCCGTTAAGCGCCGGATGGTGTTCTTCGGGGATTCGATCACGCAAGGCGTCCGAACGGCCGTGGACGGCTACGAATATTGGGTGGCCCGGATTGCCGACGGGCTCGGACCGGACTATGGCGTCTGGAATTTGGGTTCGGGTTGGGCGCGGGCATATGATGCCGCAACGGACACGGCCTGGCTGCACAAAGCGAGACAGGGCGATCAGGTGTTGATCGCGCTCGGGGTGAACGATATCGATATCGGCGAGCGCACCGCCGAGCAACTGCTCGGCGATTTGACCCGGATCGTTTCGATTTTGAAATCGAACAACCCGGCTGTCGATATCGTGATGTTTACGGTGCCGCCGTTCAATTTCAGCGGCGAGCGGGAGCGGGTCTGGCGCCGGGTGAACGAGGCGCTGCGGACGGCCCCGCCGGAAGGCGTGGACCGGGTGTTTGACATCGCCGCGGTATTGGCGCAGCCGGCCCCGCAGGAGCACTGCCTCCGGCCGGAGTTTATGAGCCCCGGCAATGATCCGCATCCGAACGGCTTGGCCGGAAAGGCCGTGGCCGAAGCCTTTTTAGCCTGGTACAAAGGGTGAAGATTGAAATGAACGGGATTTCCTCCCGTTCATTCGTGGTCTAGGGAGGGAGCCGACAAGGCCCATGAATGGAACTCCTCCGCTAAATTCGCCCTAAATCGGTCAGATCGGAATCCGGAATTCGGACTGATTGCGAGCATGTGAGTGAGAGGGAATTCTTCGGCCGACTCCGATTCAAGGCTCAATTGTGGCATATAAACGGGCGGTTTTTCCAGCCAAGACCCCATCGGACAACCTGGGTAACATAGAATTCCTGCAAATCTGCATGTTTTTTTCTCGTTGGGGGCCAAAATTTAAAAATTCCTGCGATTCTGCAGGAATTTTTGACCAAACCGGCTCGTTTCTCAGCAATCTTGCAAAAAAAATGACATAACAAGTAAGAAGAATAATTTACAAAAAAAGGAGACCCCAGTTATCGTAGAATTGTACAGATACATACGAAAGGAGGTCTCCTTGAATACAAAGATACCT